>NZ_BDBY01000220.1 GCF_001613225.1 Nocardia pseudovaccinii NBRC 100343 | reverse complement strand
AGGCACCCCACTCCCTTGCCCGGATCCAGCCTGCGCAGACTGACCGGGTAAGGCGGGCTCATTCTGCGAGTCCGAACCCTCTTGCGGCGCTTGTGAATTCCCACCCGAACCGGGCCCCGGCCACCCCGACGCCCCAGGGCTCGCGCCCTGCCGAGGCTTTCGTGTCCAGGGCGTCACCACCCCCGCTAGGTCACCATCACCCGAATCCCCCTCCGCACCCGGATCATCGACAACCGGCTCCGCCTCCGCGGCCAACACCAACGGACTCGTCAAGAGTCCCCCTTCAACACCCGCTTCACCCGCACATCACCTCGGGTCGGCAGCACCTGCTCGACAACCTGCCCCGAATCCGGATCAACGGTGACAATCTGGGTCGCGTCGACGGCTATACCGACTCGGGTGGGAGCGTTGGATCGGTAGTCCCAGAAGACCAGATCCCCCGGCGAGATCGCCGCCGTATCAACCCGCTGACCGCAAACACCTTGGGCGGCAATGTCACTCGGCAGCACGACAGCCGATCGAGCGGTGGTTGTCGAACTCGACGGCCGCCCGCAGGCAACCTGCGCCGACCCGGTCCGCGGTATCGCGGCACCCGATGACGAGCCGACCGTACCGGTGCCCGCCGCGGCGAGACATTGACCCGTCATCGCCGCATCCGAGGCCGCATCGATGACGCTCTTCGTCAATGTCGCGGCATCCGCGGTGCCCGGCGAACCGTTGCGGCCGGGCTCGAGCGTCGCCGGGTTACGGGCCACCGCCAGCGCGAACTGCCGCGCGCACTCGACGGCGAGCCCGGAATTGACGGTCTGCAGTGGTGGCAGCTGCCACGATGCCGATCGCATCGCGGACGCGCACGATCGCTGCCAGTTCGAGGCATCGGTGTCATCTGGCGCGATGGTCCATTCGGCGTACGGGTTCGTGGTGGGCGCTTCGGACTCGGGAAGGGTGTCGGCTGCCCGGCGCGAGGTGGTAGCGCTCGATGGCGTTGTCGTGACGGCCGGATCCGGGCCGACGGCACTATCGCATTGATAGTGCAGATCCGCGGTGGAGGATGTGGAGGTGTTCCCCGCCAGCGTCATAAGCATGCCCCCGCCCCCGCAGACTCCGCACACTCCCACCACGGCAATGAGAACCCACGCCCACGCAGGGATCATCGCGAGGACCATCAGGCGACCGATCATCGAATTCCCTCTCTGCCCAGGACAAGCAAATTCAACTTTCCACAGGCGCAGACCTGATCAGTAATTAGGCCCCGCCCTCAGCAATCGGGCTACGTCCCGCATCCCCCGCCCCCAGTTCGGATTAGCCGGAGTGCGCTGGTTGGTGCCTGGTATGTACCCGACCGGCGTCACATTGTTCGAAGGAACTCCATCACCACCGTTTGCGTAGTAGTCGGTGTTACCGGCCCGGTAGACCTCTTCCCTGAGATTACGAATCAACTCTGGATTGGTCACATCCGCCAGGAGCTCGTGGGTTCTTTCCTCGGCGCGCCTGGCGTGATCGTTCATAATCCATTGCTTCATACGCTCGGCAGTCTCCACGTCCAGAGGCGTGTGATGTGCGCGCATGTGCGCGTTTTGCAATGTTTGCCATTCCGCGTGGGCCGCCGTACCTGTCACCGGCGCCTGATTTGTAATTATCGCGTTCAGCGCCTGCATCTTCGCCCTGGCAGTCAACGGATTATCGTCCATGTATTGCTCGACAAAATCCAGCTGTGGTTGACTCAGCTGGAGGCCTTCGTCCAGCGCGACGCCCCCTCTCCTGACTCGGCGGAATTCCCGGGCTGCCTGTTCCAAGGTGGCGAAATCTGCGGCGGTCTCCATGGCATTGCCGCCTTCTCCGTTGACGAGCAGGCGTGCCGAATTCTGAGCTTGCCGTACCGCAGCAGCCAGGAAACCCAGGTCGTTATCTTTAAAAGGTTCGTTTTTTCCGGCTTTGGTGATGACTTCCCGCGAGCGAGCTGTGAGTTGCGCCATTGTCTCGTTCCGCGCACCGGCACCGATCAAACCCCCGAATGCATCAGCCGCCGTACCACCGGCATCGATTACGCCTTGCACGCCCGCGGCGTTGCCCCGGAACGAATCCAAACCGCCGTAGGCCCTCGCTTCCCGTCTGGCTCTGTTGGAGAAGAGCTCGCGGTTCATATAAGACTGGGAATACCAGCCATAACGCCCACCGAACCGCATATCCTCCGCCCAGACCCCACCCTGGGCATCCGTTATCGCCTTCTTCAGCTTCGATT
>NZ_BDBY01000219.1 GCF_001613225.1 Nocardia pseudovaccinii NBRC 100343 | reverse complement strand
CCATCGCACCACCGCCGCCGGAACCTGCGCCCGCGCGACTTCCACCGTTCTGGACCGCGAGCGCGAAGCGGTTTGCAATCCATTCATTCCCACGGTCGAGGTTGCCGGTGAAACGCCTGGCCTGTAGGAAGGCGACGATCATCACCACCGCGGTGAAGAACAAAACCGCGATTTCCCGGCCTTTCGCCTGTTTCAGCATCTCGTTCTCGATCAATGCTATGACCGCGACAAAAGCGATTTCAGCGGCCATCCGGAAGAACGAAAAGAAACCGTGCACAATACTGCGGATCGTGAACGTCTGCGTAGGACCGTACACATAGCCACCCGCGGCGAAGCCGAAGAGGCCCATAAATGCCCAATAGATCGAATCGAGCCCGGACCAGACAATCCTGATGGACATATATCCGAAGAAGGGTACGATCCCGAGCAACATCAATACCAGCACCAGCAGACCGGCGCCGATCTGTCCCATGCTCGGATTGTCCGCGGCCGAGGCAGCGGCGGAATCACCGCATGACTTCAAACCCTTCTTGACCTGGCTGTCGCTTCCGGCCGACATGCCGGACGACCACGCAGCGGCACAACCCGGCCGATCGTCGACGACGTGGCCGAAGTTCCACACCTGTAGCGGGTGCCGCACGAAATTGTCGACCATGTTCTGCTGCATGGTCTGTGCCAGCGCCGCAGGATTCGGGCTGCTGTCACCGTTCACACCAGCCGCCACCGAAAGCCCGACGTCGCGGCCCTGAGCCAGCATGCCGTGCGGGGACAATACCTCGTCGAGCGGATCTCTGAGGAACAGCGCACTCAAGCTCGCCAGCACCAGCAGGGTCATGATCTGGAACGAAGCCTTGGCGAAAAAACCACGAGCCACGAAATAAGCGACGAAGAATGCGCCCAGCGTGACGAAGAAGAAGAACATCGCCGTCGTCGCGATCTGAGCGGTGACGCCTTCGGCAGCCCCGGACAATGGCGCGCGGAGCCAATCGAGCCAACCCAGGCCGACCGCGGAGTCGTACCCCCAGATCGGCAGGACCACAACAATAAGGAATAACGCGCACATAAGACCGAGGACCGACGCCATCACGGTCGTTATCGGATGGAATATGCTTCCGTCGCTCGTAATATACGTATATCGCGACACCGGGACACCATACGAATCCCGCATATTCGTGAAGCCGAGCGCGCTGTTACCGCCGGACTGCGCGGTATCGGTGTCGGTTTGCGCGCCCGCCACCGCACCGAGCGCGACCGGCAGCACGACGAGCACGAAGAAAGCGACGAGCCCCCAGAAGATCCAGCGTCGGCGTCGAGTCGCCGTGATCCACAGCCAACATCGATGCGCGAGCACCCTCGGCTGCCAGTGGACAGGATCCCAGGACTCCAGCTCGCTCCGCAGATCGGACCCATGCCACGCGCGCGACCAGGTGGGCACGGTGGACGGGAGTCTCATGCGATTTCCTGACGTTGCGGCAATGCGGAGCGAGTGGCGCCCTTCCCCGAGGGCGTACTGCTGATCGCCTCGGCGCGATCGGCGCGCGCCGGACCGAGCACCTTGCCACGGCCGATGCGGTTGAGCGCGTCCCGCATGAACATCTCGCCGCGCCGTTCCTCCGGCACCTGCCGACCTTGGCCGACCGGGGGCGAGGTCTCTTCGCGCAGGATCTGCAGCAGGAACGGCGCCTCCTCCAGATCGACGCCGAGCCATTCCAGACTGTTGCGGGCCAGCGTTTCATCGCGCTGCCGGAAGACGAACCGGTTGGGAATCAGGTTGTGCGCCGCGCCTTGGAAGTCCGTCGCCGGATCATGGGATGCCAATCCGATTGCGGCCAAATGCTTTCGACCGTCACGACTGAAGTCGGAGGTCACCGCCGAGCCGACCTGGGTCTGGGTGAAATGGTGCGCCTCGTCGCCGACCAGCAGACCGAATCTGCCGTTGTCGGTGAGGAACGCTTCCCGGGCGGCGACGCCGACCAGCTCGTACAGCGCGGTACCGAGACGCTTGGTCAGCGGCAACCGGTTGTACAGGTGCGGGGTGGTGAGTTCCTCCGCGGTCGGCAAGGCGAGATTGTGGCTACGGACCACCGTCGCCGCGGCATCGAGCCGCAGTGGTCGCAGCTTCGGATCGAACAACACCGGAACCCGGTCGACCACCGTCCCGAGCCGCGCCGCCAGATCAGCGTAGTCCTCGCCCACCCCGGGTGTGTCCCGCAGCCGCCGGACGACTTGCAGGAAGTCCAGCAGACTCCGAATGCCGTGCTCGGCAATACCTCTCGGCGAGAGCAGATTGCTCGCGGCCGCGCCGGCGCCGGATGTCGGCGACAGATCCAGCAGCGGCAGAATCGAATCCAGCGCCCGCTCCCCCGCGATCCGTGGATCGAACAGACGCAACGGGTCCAAGGACACCGTCGGATTGGCCAGATCGATGATGACCGCATTGTCGATCGAGGACGCGAAATGCTCCCATTCGCCGACCTGACTGCGATCGATGGCCAGGAATTGCCCGCCCATATCGTGGACCAGCACGGCCATGAGCTTCAAGAAATACGACTTGCCGGATCCGAGCTCGCCGGTGACCGCGAACGAGGCGGACAGGTCGTGCAGCGCCGCCTCCATGATCCCGAAATGGATCGGCTCGAAATTTCCGGACAACAGATTGACCCCGATCACCGGTCCACTGTCATCGCCGATCTGGCTGGTGGTGAACGGTACGAAGCCCGCCCACATATCGGAGGGCACGATATGCGCGAAATCGTCATAGGCCCGCCGCGCCGGACTGCCCGGGATGAGCATCGACCACAGGTCCACCTGCGCGCCGACCGGCGCGGTCATCTCGACATTGAAGCGCCGGTACCGACGTTTGAGCATATTGACCGCATCGATGGTCGCATCGCGCGATGCCGAGCCGATCGCGATCACGGTGGTGAAGGAGACTTCGGATTCACCGCTGTTGACCTCGAAGTGCTGGTTGTACTCGCCTAACATCTGCGCCTTCGACATCAAGGTGTTCTGCGCGAAGGAAACCTCTTGATCCCGCTGATCCATCTGTTCACCGAGCCGCCGCAGACTCAGCTCATTATTCTTGAGCACCTGCTCCGCGGGCTTCGTCGATATCCGCATGCCCCAGTCGACCGTGACGTCCTGCATTCCATCGAGCACACTGAGAAATTCGCTGCCGCCGGGAAAGGACATGCCCGCGTACGGGAATGAGCGCGGAGTAAGCACCGCCTGGTAGGAGGGTTGGAAAACCAGATCCGGCTGTACCACCTTGATCACCGGCACGAAGGAGGGGCGGATGCGTCGATTGCTGTCGGCCTGCGCCCCTTCATCGAGGGCGGCCGAGCCGAAGACAGCCGATGTCGCGTCGTCCAGCACGCCGGCCCGAGTCGGGGCGACCGGATCGCCCACCGCGCCGCGGCTCAGATAGTGCTCCCACAACCATTGGAACAGCGCGGCGGGAACCGGAATCGGATCGAAATCGCCGCCGATGCGCGAGAGGACCTCGTTGGCCTTGTCATCGTATGCATCCAGGTCGGCACGAGACAGCGCGGCGGCGTCGATGGTCGTGGTGGTGCCACGCCACATCCGGGACAAGGCCGAAATACCCGAATTGCTGGCTCCGACCGGGATCGACAGCAGAAATATCCGGGTCTGCGGCAGAATCGCACGCACCCGCTCGAAGGAGGAAACCACCTCGGTGGCGTAATCCTCGCACTCGTCCAAATCCACGCCCTCGACCATTTTGCTCAGCACGTCGAGGGTATTGAGACGAGCCTGAATACCGAGCAGCAGTGAACCGTTCGGCAGATTGTTGATCAGCGAATGATGTGCCGCCTTGACATCGAACTTGTCACTGGCCTTACGCAACCCGTAGCCCAACGGACTGATGAAGTAGTTGGCGGTAACCAGACCACCGTGCGTGAATTGCAGATGCCCGCGAATGGCGGCCGTGGGCTGCAGGTCTCGTTCGAATGCCATCAGTTCCGCCCTCCGGGTAACGCGCCATCGCCGTTCTCAGTCACCTGCGGCAACGTCTTGCTCCATTTTTCGAGAATGTTGAGCGGACGCTCACTCGCCAATACCGCTACCGCCGCGCGGTCATCGACCGCGAGGACCCTCCGGTCGGGCAGGAGGATCACCACGCTCTCCTCTACGAACAGCGTGTGCCGCCCGGACTCCTCGCCAACCGGCATGCCCGACGCGGAAACCGGCCTGCGAACGACGATCAGCCGACCGATCCACAGCATCCGGGATGTCAACCGCACGCCCGTATAAGGCACCAACCCCAATGCGAAGACGGTGACGACGGCGAGGACCGCACCCACCACGAAAGTTATGGCGGGATTGACGGGCAGCGTCATGGCGAGCACCGAGGTGATCACCAGCAGCACGCCGCCGCCGACCAACTGCGGCAAGGTGTATGGCCCGAACGGGAGTTTCTGCCCGTTCTGGGCCTTGCCGATCATGGTGGGGACCCGTTTGATCGGCGTGAACACCTTGACGACTTGGGTCACTGGCGGTACATCCCGCCGATCGGTTGGTCTTGGACGATCCGGCTATTGGAGTCGACGCGCGCGTAGTTGAGCAGGGTGGGCAGCGTCCAGAACAGGATCCCCGCCATCAACGCCGAGAGGGTGACGCCGATGAGCTTGCCCGGCGACAGCTTCGACTTCACCCCTTCGGAGATGAGCAGAACCATGCCGCAACCGGCGATGACGATCATCCCCGCCCAACGTATGAAGATCAGCCCGTTGTAGAGGATGATGCTCATTTGACTACCCATGAGGATGCCTTTCTGTTCAGTTCTGTGTCGCCGGTGGGATCGACACCGCGGAACTGGGTGCTGAGGTCGCTGTGCTGGTTGGGGCGCCGCCCGACCCTTCATTGGCGGCGACGACCGTCATGGGTTCGCGAAGCTCGGGCATCGAATCCAGGTACTCCACCTGCCACTGCCCGGCGGTCTGGATCATCGTCAGGGGATAGGCCAGAGTCGGCGCGGCGCCGCTGGCGGTCTTCGGGTTGACCGTGACCAACACGCGGGCGTTCGATCCGCCGACACCACAGCCGGCGTCGTCCGATGAGACCGTTGTGGTCTCCGCCGAGGTGAACGGCGCGGGCCGCAGCGCGGCGATGCCGGAGTTCGGTACGGTGTAGCGCGCGATATCGCCGGAGCCGGTGAGATATGCCGATAGAAATCCGGAGGCCACCTGCGCCAGTGGCGATTCCGCGCCACACGGGTTCTGATATCCCAACACCAGATCGATACCGCGTCCCGGCGGCTCGACCGCTGCGGGCACCGCCAAGGCACGTCGCCTGCCGTCCGCCGCCACCGATACCGCGACTCGGTAGTACTCGCGATTGCCGCTGGCTCCGGCACCGGTCTTGGCTACCCGGACCGACACCGTGACCGACCAGACGTCGAATGCGTCGGTACTCAGATTGCGTGAGGTGAACACCACGATCGGATCCGACACCTGTCGCCCGGTCGCGGGCAGATTGATCTGTTGTCCACCACCGACGTACTCGCCGAGGCGCTCCTGCTGTCCGGACGAGGCGCTCAGGTAGGTGACCACGAACTCCTCGGCGAACGACTCGGCCAGCCTGGCGTGGCCGATGATCGCGGTAGACATCGTGTCCGGTGACTTGGCGACCGGCTTATCGGCGAACCAGCCGAGGATCGTACGACCACCACCGAGCACAGCGAGCACGGCGATGACGGCCACAATGGCATTGTCGCGGCGGCGGCGTGCGGCCATCCGGCGAAGTAATTCCTCGCCCGAATCTGCCTGCCTGCCAGCCGTTGTCCGCACTCTCGAAATGGTAGAGAGCCGAACCGCTCCCAATTGCCCCACTGTTCCCGCGCCTGGGAATAACGCCAATCAGTAGGCAGGGGTGCGTTTCATACGGTCGACCAGCCAATGACGCAGCTGATCGTCGTAACCTACCGGCGCGTGCGGCTCGATAGCCTGCTGATGCGGCTCGAGCACGGGCACGTCATCGGCGACCCGTACCAACTGCGCGATCGCCAGCGGCCTCGTCGAATATCCGGGGTACGGATACAGCAGCAATGACGTCGGCGTATAACCGCCGCCATAGTTGAGCGCACGCATCGTGACCCCAGCGGTTTCCCCCACCCGCAGTCGATCACTGATCTCGATCAACCGGACCCGATCGTCCGGATGAAATACGTCGATTGGCTGAAACAGATAATCCCAGCGCACCCATGGCGCCGGATCGGTGAGCCAATGCGAAATGCTGGTGTGCTCGAGTTGCACAACCGCCAGGTGAGTTCCGGCACGACGATGCGCCTCACGCAACCCGACCCGCTCCAGCGTGGCCCAGGAGGCGGGCTGATCGTCGGCGGAGACGTCCTCGATCAGCCACCAGGCCCCTCGGGTCCGCTCGTCGTCACGGGCCCGAATCGTGATGCGCCAGCGCCCAGCTCGGCCGGAGCTGTGCGGCACCGTGACATCGAACTGCAGTTTGTCCCCCGGTTTGGGGTCGTAGAGCAGATCGAGCACCTCGGCGTGCCGATCGAACGCCGACATCCGGTGGAACAGCTCAGCGATCGACATCCTCGGCACATATTCCTCCGGCGCACTTCCGGAGAGCCGGGTGACGCCGATGGGCTGCTGAATGGTTTGGGAATTCAGATCCCAGATCACGCCCACCGCGGCGCGCAACTCCGGCGCCCGCGCTGCCGTCGGTCCGAGCCAGAGCCGGATCGCGTGCACATCGCCCGCGGGCCCGAATATCGGCCGGATCTTCAACTCGTGCATACCCGAACGGGTCGGGATCCGCAGATCCACATCCTCGGCCTGGTCGCGTGCCGCCTGCATGGCCGCGGCCAGCCGCGCGGTTGTCAGACTGTCATAGACCGCAGGCATTTTCGCCAGTAGCCGTTGGAGAACCCGCGGCCAGCCCGCGAACTCACGCGGTGCTTCCCCCACCGACGCCACGGACATCGTGTCCGGCGTCAACGTTTCGATGGTCACCCATGGGATTACTGCGTCGCTCCGCATCTCGCTTGCCCGTACCAGCCGTTCCTCCGGAGTCATGACTCAGCTGAGCCATGATCGTGACCTGCTCAATGTACCGTTGTTTAGCGGTCCAATCAACAGGTCAGGAACAGGTTCACCTGAACGAAGTCTTGTGATTCATACCGGACGGAGCAAACCGAATGCTGGTTTCTTAACCTAGTCCTAAGACAAGATGAACGGCGGCACAGGCGTTCCCGGGCACACGCGTACGCCGCCGATCAGCCAAGGAGCCTTGGTGACCTGCGGATACTCCGCTACGCAACGGCGTTCGGACAATTCGAACGACGCCGCGCCCGAACGAGTGACGACATGGATCGAGCACCGCGTCGCCACCGCGGCCTTCGCCTGCGAATCGCTCTGTTAGCCGCCGGTTTTCCCGGTGGACATGTCGGCCAGGACGACTAGTCGGCGACCTGGGCCGCCGCCTCCTGGGCCATCACCGCGAGCAGACCCGCGCCCGCCAGTACGCCGAGCAGGTCCAACTCCGACGGAACCACGCGCAGTGCAGTCAGAAAGCCGAGGCGGGCGTGCGTTGCCACAGACGCGGCGAGCGGCTTCCACAGTGCCGGGCCGGATTTCGCAACGGTGCCGCCTACGGCCACCAAATCGATATCCAGCAGTGACGCCACCGAGGCGATCGCACGGCCGAGGGCCGTGCCAGCCCGGTTCAGCGCGGACACGGCGATCTCGTCGCCGCCCTGTGCGGCCCCGACAAGGGCCTCCACCGAGTTCCCGACCCACCCTTGACTGTTGGCCCACCGCAATATCGAGGCACCACTCGCTACCGCTTCCAGGCAGCCGCGTCCCCCGCATTCGCAGAGGTCGTCGAAGCCGGGCACCAGAACATGACCGAAATGCCCGGCATTCCCGGTGCGCCCCACCACGACGAACCCACCGACCATGACTCCGGCGGCGATCCGGTCCGAGACGACCACCGAAAGGGAGTCCGAGACCACGCTGGTAGCACCGAAATTCCGCTCGGCCAAGGCCACACATACACCGTCGAGTGCGAGTTGCACCAGCGCGATCGGAAAGATCTTCTGCACCGCGTCCACGAGGGCGAAACCAGCTCGCCACTCCGGGATCTGGGGCGGCGCCACCACCCCGGCCGCCATGTCGACCGGCCCCATCGAACCGATGCCGACGGCGGTGACTTCGGTACCTTCGGCGCACTCGAGCAGCAGATCGCGACAGGCGGCCCACGCGCCGCCGGACGGTATGGGAAGCCTGCGAACCTCGTCGGGATCGGCGTCGTCGGCGACGCGAGTCACCGCGAACCCCGCGGGACCGATCTCCAGAGCCAGAATTGTCATGAGCCACTCACCGCCACAAGAATTTCCACTTACTGCCCGGACGCCAATTCGGAACCACCTGTCCCGGCCGACCGTAGCCGATGCCCGAGCACGATACGCCGTCGCGGGGTCGCGGGCACAAGGTCAGCGCACACCGGCCGGGTGCTGTTGCGAATAATGCGAAGTGGCCGCTTGTGATCGATCGGGGTGGTGCGGTGGCGATCGAGGTTTTCCACTACCCTGCCCGCGCTGTCGTAGGCCACTCCGGCCCAGATCATCGCTCGCGGGCCGTCGCCACGTTCCGAGAGTGTCTGCGCCAACTGCTCACATTTGGCGAATAAGGGGCAGTGGTGGCAAGTCTGAATGGCGGCCCGCCAGGATTCCGGGGTGCCGACGTCGAGGTCCCAATCGTCCGGACCATCCGCGCAGGGCGGGCGGTGCGCGGCCTTGGCCGCGGTGGGGATCGCCGAAATCTGTGTCGCCGTTTGCGATCCGATCGCTGGCCGACGCGCCTGCATGATGCTCATAGCCGTCTCCGAGACTGCCGAGGGGTACACGTCGCGCAAGACGTGTCCCGATATCGGGCGGGCATCAGGGCTGCTCAACAGTCCCCGGAAACCGGCAGTGAACTGCCGTACGACGAACGTTAACTTACGATCCGTTACCCGGCAACCGTTTCCGCCGCTATGTAACGGTACATTGACCAAGTAGTGATCCCGACGTATCGTTGGTTAACGGCACGTTCATCCACGGGCCGAGTTCTACGGGGTAAGTTGTGGTTTCCTGTGAGGTATGGCTGTGCAGTCGGAATACACGATCGATGAATTGGCCCGGGTAGCCGACACCACGGTGCGCAGCGTGCGCGTCTACCACGAGCGCGGCCTCCTGCCCTCACCCGAGGTGCGTGGCCGGATCGGCTACTACCGCTCCGACCACCTGGAGCGACTGCAGACCATCAGTCGACTGCTCAGCCGCGGCATGAAGCTGAACGGCATCCGAGAACTGCTCGAGGCCTGGGATCGCGGCGACGGCCTGGCCGACGTGCTCGGTGTCGCGGCCGACCAATCGACCGCCGAGCCGCCGACCACCCCACAGCACGCGGGCGCCGCCCGCGATGAGCAGTCGGCCGAACTGCCGGAGTATGTGAAGCAGGCCCTCGCCTCGAGCAACGATCCGCTGGAGGCCTACCGCCTGACCAATCCGCGCTGCTGCGATCTGGCCACCCGGCTCGTCGACGTCGGCCTCCCGGCAACCGCCGCATTCGAATTGGTCGAGCGGCTGCGCGCCGATTGCGATCGGATCGCCGATCGCTATGCCACCGAGATGTTCTACAGCCTGGCCGGACGCGGCTACGAGCAATCCGAGCGCACCCCCAAGGATCGCACCAAACTCGAGACCGATCTGGCCATTGCGCGACTGATCGCCACCCGCGCGACATCGGAGTTGATCGATCAGGCCTTCGCCAGACACTCCGAATTGCCGCCGACCGCATAACAATTCCAGTCGGCAAACGGCTCGGCGCCTATTTCGCCTCGCGAACGCACAGCCCATTCAGTCGCACAACGACGTTTCGCCCCGCCGAACAGGAATTCACCGCGCCATCGACATCTTTCGCTGAATTCCATACGATTCCCATACGAATCATCCTGAGTTCAATACGTTTTCGATTCTCGGCCGACCATTATATTTGTCTCCGTGTTCGGGCAATCGGATGATCTTGTCGGCAGGCGACTCGGGGCGAACAAGACGAAGCGCCCAAATACGTTGTCGGACTTGGAATTCTGGGACATCGCGCGTTGGCGGCCGCGCGCGGTGATCAATCGATGCGGACACTGGATCGACGCGACTCGACTGCGCCGAATTACGGCGCGGCTGCTGCTCGGCGTGCTCGTGCTGTTCGTTGTTCCGATGACGATCGGCGCAGTGGCGTCGGCGCAGACGGGAACCGCGACCGCCGGGTCCTCGACGATCGATGCCGTCGGTTGGATGAATGTCCGGGATTCACACGGGGTTCCGCTGGCCAATTATGTCTTCGCCACCAATCACGGCAGTATTCTGCATCCCGGGAATGCCGCGTTGTCGACCGCGCTGGATCTGGAATTCGCGGGGTTCATGGCCACCGAGGTCACCGGTATCTGGGCGATCGACTATGTGGTGAGCTTTCGCTGGCTCGACCTGGTCGCGGGACCGCTGAGCCGGGTCGCCGACACCCTGGCCGGTCAAGTCGGCACGCCCATCATCTTTGTGCTCGCGGTAACCATCGGTGCGATACCGGTGGCATGGTTTGTGGTGCGCGGATACTTCTCCAAGGCCACCATGCAGGTGCTGACGATGATCGCGGTCGCGATGTTCAGTCTGCCCTATCTGGCGCATCCGCTGGCCGACGTGCTCTCCTCGGACGGGCTGCTCGCACAGGGACGCGACGTCGGTGTGGCGGTAGCCGCGGGCCTCAACGGCGAATCGAATCCGAGCCCGAATGCGGTTGTGGACTCGATAGAGGGCACACTCGCCGACAACTTCGTGCGTTATCCATTGCAGGTGTGGAACTTCGGCCATGTCGTGGACGATTCACCGGCCTGCCGCGCAGCGTGGTCGGAAGGGGTGTTGGCCGGTAGCGACGACAAGGTCACCAGCGGTATGAAACGCTGCGGCGACACCGCCGCTTACTCCAAGACACAGAATCCCAATGCGGGCCAGATCTGCACCGGCCTGCTGTTGCTGATTTTCGCCGCGGTCCTGCTGATGTTCGGCGTATACCTGTCCGGAAAGATCGTGGTGTCCGCGGCGGAGGCGGTCTATCACGCCTTCATGGCCATCTTCGGCTTCGCCGCGGGCGGATACATCTATGGACCGAGCCAGAACTTCCTGGTGCGCAATCTCGTCGATGCCTTCGTATCGTCCGGGAAGATGGTCGCGTTCACGGTCTATCTCGGCATCTACGCCCTGGTCCTCGGTGATGTGTTCGAACAGGCGAAGGGCCACGGCATCGCGGTCATCTTCATCGGCGGATCGTTCATGATTGTCGGAATCGTGTTGTTGCGCCGGATGAGTCATGGTCTCGCCGCCGGAACCGGGCGGATCGCCAACCAGATCAGCGGTGTGCTCGCCAGCGGGCACACCGGCCAGTCCGGTGGTGGCGCAGGCGGGGCGACGCTGGGATCGGGCGGCAGCATGACCGGAACACAACGGCTCGTCACCGGACTCGCCGCGCTCAACACTTTCAACGCGTCGCCGGTGACCGAATACCTGATGGGCCGTACCCGATCGCCGTTGAGTTCGCGCTCCGGGATGCGGCAGCGAGCGGAACTGGCGAATATGCGTATGGCAGTCGAGGCGGACCGGTTCGGCTGGATTCGCAACTACTACCGCACGCGCGAGCAGATCATCGACTCCGCCAGGTCGGCCGCCGCCACTTACGGCCATACGCCGATGGGTGCCGCGGTCGCGATCGACCGGGTGATCGACCGCGGGGCCAGTCTCGGCGATGCCGAAGCGGCTTTGTTCAGTGCGGGATTCAAAGACAAGGAAATGCGGACCAACGCCATCAAGGCCTACAACTATCGCACGAGTTGGGGGCCGAATATGTGGGACGGGGACAAGCATGTCGGGCAGGCCATTGCCTCGCTCGGTGTGCTCAAGTTGGGCGAGACGCCAGCCAATGTCGCGCTTTTCAAGCGGACCGCGCATCGCCTCGCGGAACGTCGCTTCGCCGATCCCGATCTGCAGTTCAGCAGCTTCACCGCGCCGGAGCAGCAGTTCCTGCGCGACTACTTCATCAACCCCACCGAACCGGTCATTCACGCCATTCGGGATGTCGTGTCGGGCACCGGGAATACGTTGCCCACCCTGACCGGCACCGTGACCCGAGAGCGCGCCGCGCTCATGAACAGGTTCATCAATGTGCATCTGAGTCGGGAGTACCTGGCAGCCGCCGAAGCCGAAGACTTCGCCGCGGCATCGGGAATCCTGCAGAAGATGGCGCTGCCCGAGTACTGGACCGGCAGCAGCACGCTCACACCGTCGAAGGCCATACCGACGTTCTGATGCCGCCGCGATATTCCCGCGCATCGATTCACGTACCGCGCACATCGTCGCGCGCGCCCTCACGTGCGCGGCACCCAGAAGGACCAGATTCTGAGATCGTCACCAATGCACCCCATAACGAGGCTGGTCAGGAACCGCTCTCGCCTCGAGATAGTCCCGCGCACCGATCCTCGCGCCGTGCACCGCGCATCGTTTCGCCCCGCGATTTCATGCGCGGCGTGACAAAAGGCACGCGACATCGCATGTCGCTACCGAGTGCGTCGGGGTATCGACATCCGTCGAGCGCAGTCGTATGGCGGTGTAGTGGAGCGTGTCGTACAGCGTTTCGACTGCACTCGGCGAGCGAGCCGGACCTGGTAGCGCGGCGGCCCATCTGGATGGGCACTCGGCAAGCTTTGGATGAGGCGCCCGTCGAAAGCTGTTTCAGCCGACTTCGAACAGCTGTGCAGCCATGCGACGGCTGGGTTTTCCGTTCGGCAGTTGCGGGAGCCGGTTCACCAGACGGAGCTGGCCCGGAATCTGGTGCTCGGCCAAATGCGCGTGGCAGTGGCGCATGATGTCGCGCTTGGTGGTCTGCGAACCCTCGCGCAAATGGACGACCGCCGCGACATCATCGCCGAGATGCGGATGCGGCACCCGCGTGGCGAGCGACGAGACGACATCGGGATGTTCGTCCAGCGCGGCCTCTACATCGACCGGTGCGACGGCATGGTCACCGCGGTGCGCGATTTCGCTGAGCCGCCCCAGAATTCGCAGACGCCCGTCTGCTTCCCGGCGCGCCACGTCACGCGTGCGCAGCCAGCCGTCGGCGGTGAAGGCGGCGGCGGTGGCCGCAGGATTGCCGACATACCTGCTGAACAGTGCCGTGCCGCGGACTTCCAGTTCGCGACCGCCCGCGATTTCGTCACCGGCCAGCCGGAATTCGACGCCCGTCGGGGTGCCGACCGTACCCGGCACCCGCTCCCACGACGGCGGATCGGCCGCCGCCTGGTGGCTGGTTTCGGCGAGTTCCAGGGCCTCCACGACCGGGCAGTCGAGCAGCCGTTCCGCGCGCTCGGCCGCGAGGCGGGACAGCGGGGCCGAGGCGGTGCGCAGGAAACGCATGCCGCGCGCCCGCTTTCGCGATGCCACCAGTCCCGCGGTGATACCGGCCAGCTGCATCGGCATCACCGTGAGCCAGGTCGGCGCCGCCGCATCCAGTAGCCGGTGCGTTTGGCGCGCCTCGCCCGCGGCGGGCAGCACCATGGTGCACCGGCTGCGCAGTGTCGCCATCAGGTTCGCGAACAGGCCGTGGCTCTGCGCCCACGGCAGCAGCGCGATGGTCCGGTCGTCCGGTGTGAGTGCGAAATGGTCTGCGACAGCGGCGATTCCGGCGGCGATATTGGCCTCCGACAGTGCCACCGCCTTCGGCGCTCCGGTGGAGCCGGAGGTGAACAGGATCAGCCGATCGTCCTCGTGCACCGTGGGTGCGAGCACCGTCGGCATCCAGCCGCCGCGGCGCGCAGGCGGGGCCGGGATCCACTCCAGCTGTGCCGGTGGCTCGAATGGGTTGCGCCACAATAGCGTCGGCGAATCGATCGAAGCGAGGGTCGGCGCGACCACCACCCGGGGCCGAGCCAGTGTAAAAATCTGCTGTTTCTCCCGCGCACTCAGCCGCGGATCCACCGGCGCGAATACCGCACCGATATTCCAGGCGGCCGACATTACGACGGCGAAGGCAGGAGAATTCGGTAGTTCGGCGACCACCACGTCACCCACACCGACGCCATTCTTCTTCAAACTCCACGCGACAGTTTCGGCCCACGCCTCCAGCTGACCGAATGATAGGAGTGGATCGGCATCGGCGGAAACAAGAAACGGCCGATCGCAGGCATCCATCAATTGTCCTTCCGATGGCGCGGGGTGGTGTCCCACTCCCCTTGCGGAATTCGACATTCCGCAAGCGGGAGTGGGGTCACGAACGGCACCCATCGCAGGTCGCGGCGGCTTTCCCCGGCACCTCCCGGCAAGGGGGAACAAGAGGTGAGCAATGGAACCCGAAGGGCCGCGCGACCGACGCCTTTCCGCATCGTGACGCCTCCGGCACCACATCGAGGTCCAATTCTTAGCGGTGCCAGGGCAGAACAGTACCGCCACAACACGGCCGTCCGCACAATCTCCGTTCCCATTTTTGGGAACGCGACTTACGCTGCACTGTCTGGGATCAACCGGAGGGTGCATGTCTGATCAGTACGAGCCGACCGGCCGCAAAAGGGATGCGGCCGCAACGCGACTCGCCATTTTGGCGGCGGCACAACAACTGTTCGCCGAACGCGGCTACGAGCGCGCCACGGTGCGCGAGATAGCCGCACGGGCCGGGGTGAATCAGGCGCTGCTGTTCCGGTACTTCGGCAATAAGGACGAACTGTTCCGCGCCTCGATTGCGGACCGGGGTAGGCGCGTGCTCGAGGAAGGACCTGCCGAAGCATTGCTCGGCCGCCTACTGGCACGCGCGCTCGAGCCCACCGGCTCTGCGGCACAGGCACATTGGCTACAGGCCGCGCTGCGCTCCAGCGGACATGACGAGGGTGCGGCCGCGGTGCGGCGGGAACTGGGCGACGAGTACGTGGGCGCGCTATCCGCACTCACCGATGGAGCCGATGCCGAGTTGCGCGCCGATCTCCTGCTCGCCTGGTTGCTCGGCATCGGCCTGGTTCGTTCGGTGCATCGCCGGGATCCGCTGGCCAGCGCCGATCCGGCCGCGGTTGCCGAGCATGTGCTGCGCGCCGCGCGGGTGCTATTGGAACGGGTAGACGTGAAATTCCCACCGTCCTAACGGGATTCAACCGTTGACGGGCCGCCGGGCCCTCCCTACCATCAAGTGTAAGCACTTGCTTACATCGCTCGAAAACCAACCGCCTGTGTCGCGGAGGGAGATCTGATGAGGGCAGCATCGCGAAGCGATTCGATGGAGGGTGACGGTCAGGCGACGGGCGGTCCTGTCGACCACGAGGTACGGAGTTTCCCATTCGGCACTCCGGTCCGCCTGGATATGGATCCGCTCTACGCGCGGCTGCGCCGAGAGGAACCGATCAGCCGCGTACGACTCCCTTACGGCGGCGAGGGCTGGCTGGTCACCCGTTACGAGGACGTCAAACAGGTACTCGCCGACCCGAGATTCAGCCGTGCGGCGGCGGTCGAACGCGAGGATATTCCGCGCACAACGCCGGAACCCGCGCGCCGCAATTCGCTGCTGAGCATGGATCCGCCGGAGCACACGCGGCTACGCAAACTCGTGGTCAAGGCGTTCACCGGCCGCCGGGTCCAGGCGTTGCGCCCGCGCGCCCAGCAGATCGTGGACGAGCGTCTCGACGAAATCGAGCGATCCGGCCCACCGGCCGATCTGGTGCGCCTGCTCGCCTTGCCGCTGCCGGTCACCGTGATCTGCGAAATGCTCGGCGTCCCACCGCAAGACCAGCACCGCTTCCGGGATTTCTCCGATGCGGTGCTGTCCACCACCGCATACACTCGCGAACAGATCAGCACCGCACGCGCGGGCCTGGAGGCATATCTCGCCGAGCTCGTGGCGCAGCGTCGCGAGCAGCCGACCGACGATCTGCTCGGCGCATTGGTCGCCGCGCGCGATGACGAGGACCGGCTCAGCGAGGCGGAGTTGGTCAACCTGGGTATCGGCTTGCTCATCGCGGGCCACGAGACCACGGCCAATCAGATCGCCAACTTCACCTATGTGCTCCTGACCGAGCCCGAACACTGGGAATTGCTCTGCGGCAGACCAGAACTCGTCCCCAGCGCGGTGGAGGAACTACTGCGCTACGTCCAATTGGGTGCGGGCGGTTCCTTTCCCAGAATCGCCACCGAGGATCTCGAGCTCGGTGGGGTCGAAATCCGGTCCGGTGAGTCGGTATTCGTCAATACCCAGGCCGCCAACCGTGACGAGACCGTCTTCGACGACCCCGAAGACCTGATCCTGACCCGAGAATGCAACC
Source organism: Nocardia pseudovaccinii NBRC 100343 (assembly GCF_001613225.1). Lineage (GTDB taxonomy): Bacteria > Actinomycetota > Actinomycetes > Mycobacteriales > Mycobacteriaceae > Nocardia > Nocardia pseudovaccinii. The sequence continues at coordinate 19,451 of NZ_BDBY01000219.1, read as the reverse complement.
CGCACATGGCCTTCGGACACGGAGCACACCACTGCCTCGGCGCGCAACTGGCCAGAGTTGAGCTGCAAGTAGCGCTCGCGTCGCTGCTGCAACGATTCCCGACCCTGCACCTCGCCGTACCCGTCGACGAGGTGCCGTGGAAGAGTGGTTTGCTGGTGCGCGGACCGAAAGCCCTCCCCGTCGCTTGGTAGGCGTCTCCGAGGTCACAGGTTGCCGCGAGATCGACGCGGCCCGGCGCACCTTCTGCCATGTCAGGCACCAAATCGCGGGACAAATCGTGCGCGGCGCGAGAATCGGTGCTTGGAAACATTCCGAACCCGAGGCTCCGGTCGCCGAAGACGCTGAGCCCGCGCTCCCGGTGGACAACTCGACCCGGCCCACCCGCGCGCCCACCTGCGCAACGAGGCGACGCGGCGCAACTTGCTTGAGAACCCAGCACCGCGCCGGTTGTACGGCACGCTGAGGCGAAGCCGCCGTTAACGCGACTCTGCAAGGGCGGCCGCGACTTCGTGGCACGACTCCCGGAGGAGGTCGCAGTAGTCGTTGAGATCCGGGACGATCTCGGGGTCACACACCACCGATACGGTGAAGGTGTCGCCCGCGCCGACGAACGAATGCGCCAAACCGATTTCCGGATACACCGGCGGCAGCATGCCTGCGAAGCGAAACGGCTTGCCCGCCAGTGACCATTCGACGGTCGGCTCACAGCGAATGCTGGTGAGGATGGTGTGTGCATAGGCCGGGGCGTCCGGGTCGGCGGGCGCGAGCGTACCGAATCGCGTTCGGTAGGTGCGACTGGGCAACAGGTCGATGAGTCCGAGTCGATTGAGTTCCCGGCGACCCGACGGCGAATCGCGGCGCACACGAAGTGTGGCGTCGACCGCGCGTGCACGAGCGGCGAGGTCGGGTTCCGCAGCGGCCAGCTCGACTGCGGCGGCCCCGACGTAATTGACACCCATCACCGGCGCGTCGGGCACCGCGACGGTCACCAATACCGCGAGATCGTCAGGACACGAGCCATCCCGCTTTTCGAGATAGCGCTGCATCGTGCGGGATATCGCCGTCAGTCCGAGGGCCGTCACCGTGATCCCCGGCGCACGAACGTCCCGCAGCTCCAACGGAATCGACCGCATGGCACGTCCCGGCCCGATCCGGCGATTGAGCACAGTGGCGGTGACCGGTGGCGTGTTCGGGCCGCTGTCGTCGTTTTCACGGGCGATCCGGCGCATCTCACGCCGGACGCGGACGTTGAAACGCAGCGCCTGCAACGGCCAGCGCAGCGCACCAACCATGGCGGCGAGCGCCGGACGTGGGCGCTGAGTGGCGGGACCCTGCCCCTCGATCCGCAATGGCACCGAGGCGAACAATGCCTCTGACAGCGGCGTCATGGCCGGACCCGCCATCAGCGCATGACTGACATGTATCAGCACAACGGCACCCACGCCGCTCGGCGTCGCGATACCGCTCACGTTCGGAAATACGTGCAGCTGCCAGGCACTGACCCGGGCATCCAGTGGCTGCGCCAGAATGCGCCCGATCTCGTCCTGACACTGCGCCCAATCCAGTTGCGCCGCAGCATGCGTGACGATGTGGGCGTCGATCGGGCTGTCGTCGGCCACCCAGAACGGGTGCCCGAGCCCGCCGGGCACCTCCTGGATCCGACGGCGCAGCGGTTCGAGCAGATCGGCCCGCGCGCCGAAGTGATCGGCGATATCGGCGGCGGTCAGTGGCGTGTCGCCGTTGTCGAATACCCACCACATCGGCCAGTCGGTAACCCGGCCCGAGCAGGCCAAGTAGTAATAGGCGGCGTCATTGGCCACCATCTGTGCTTCATACATCATGCTGCTCTCGTCGATCCGATTGCTGCACTATGCCATCCGTCATGGGCGATCACGTCTGCCGGAATCCACATCGGGTGTCGCCGCGACCGATCCGACTCCCGGGTCCCCGCGGCATCCCCGGGGACCCGGCACTTCCTCAGCCGCGCGATACCTTCGGCAGCAGGGAACGCCAACCGCGGGCACCACCCGCTGCGGGGGTACTCACCGCGGACAGCGCGGCGAATTCGTCGTCCGTGAGCGTGATGGTGGCGGCGGCGGTGTTCTCCTCGAGATGCGCCACGCTGGAGGTGCCGGGAATGGGCAGGATGACCGGCGAGCGCCGCAGCAGCCAGGCGAGTGCGAGTTGGGAGGGGCTGGCATCCTCGCGCACGAGGCTGTCCAGCGGACCACCCGGACGCGCGAGATCGCCGGTGGCCATGGGGAACCACGGGATGAAGGCGATGTTGTTCGCCTCGGCGTATTCGAGTACGTCCTCCGCGCTGCGGTTGGCGAGGTTGTACTGGTTCTGTACCGAGACGATATCGGCGATCTTGCGGGCCTTGTCGAGCTGAGCGACGGTCACCTCGGACAGGCCGATATGGCGGATCTTGCCCTCTTGCTGCAGCGACGCCAGCTCGCCGAGCTGGTCGGCGAGCGGCACCTGCGGGTCGATCCGGTGCAGCTGGAACAGATCGATGCGGTCGACACCGAGATGACGCAGGCTCAATTCCAGCTGCTGGCGCAGATATTCGGGGCGGCCGATCGGCACCCACTCGCCGGGACGGGGCCGGGCCAGCCCGGCTTTGGTCGCGATGACCAGGTCGTCCGGATACGGGTGCAGGGCCCGGCGGATGAGAGATTCGCTGACGAACGGACCGTAGGAATCCGCGGTATCGATGAGGGTGATACCGAGCTCGACGGCACGACGCAGTACCCGGACGGCCTCATCCGGATCCTTCGGGTCGCCCCACACACCGTCACCGGTCAGCTGCATTGCGCCATAGCCCAGGCGGGTGACCGGTAGGTCACCACCGAGGGCGAAGGTGCCCGAGGCAGCGGCGGGACGGGACTGGGCTTCGGCGGTCATGCTTTCCTCTCTACAGCTGAACGTCGCTCGGGGCGGGGAAGAAACCCGCATCGATGAAGGACCTGACATAGGCGTCCAGGGCCGCGGCATCAATGGGCGGGCAGTGGATACCGTACTGCGCCAACTCGATTCGGGTGTCGGTGTCGTCGACGGCAGCCGCGGCTCCGCCGTAGTTGCCGCTGACCAAGGCAGCGCGCACCAGCGAATCGTCGCCGGTCGCATCGCGCGCCGCCGCTTCCTCGGCCAGTTTGGTCGCGATCTCCTCGATCGATGCGATCTCGATCGGAATACCGTGCCTGCGCAGGGCTTCGAAAATATCGCCGATCGCCACCGGACGAGCGTTCACCAGGTGGTAGGCCGCGCCGACCGGCGACCGATCCGCCAGCGCGACGATGGCGCCCACCACATAGTTCACCGGCACCAGCGACATGGTGGCGTCGCCGATCTCCGGGGCGAGTCCGAGAATGGCGGCCGCCCGGATCATGTTCCAGAACGAGTCGTCGACGCTGTTCACTCCGAGCCGTGGATCACCGGATACGGTGCCGGGACGGTAGATGGTCACCGGCACACCGCGTGCACCGGCCTGGCGGATCAGTTGTTCGGCGACCCATTTGCTCGCCACATAGCCGTTTCCGGATACCTCGTCGACGTGCAGTTGCACATCCTCGCGGGCGATGAAATCCGGTGCGGGGGCATTCGGAATCACGGCGTTGACCGTGGAGACGAAGTGCACCGGCTTGATTCGACCCGTGGTGGCCAGCCGCAGCACCTCACGAGTGCCCGACACGTTGGCGGCGCGCAACCGCGCGTACGGCTCGATGTGATTGACGCGAGCGCCGTTGTGGTAGATCGCGTCGATCTGCTCGGCGAGCCGGGCCCAGTCGGACTGGTCGAGGCCGAGTCCGGGTGCGGCCAGATCACCGGCGACAGCGACGATTCGCCCCTGATAGGCATCGTCCCAGATCCGGTACAGCTGCATGGCGTCGCGAATCCGCTTGTAGGCCCGCTCGCTGTCGTCGCCGCGCACCAGGCACCAGACCGTCGCCCCGGTGCTGGACAGCAGTTCCCGCAGCAGGTGCACACCGACGAATCCGGTTGCGCCGGTGAGCAGTACATCGCGCGGGGCCTCGGCACGAGCCGGGGTGCGACCCGCACCGTCGATCTCGGGTTCGAGCACGGCATCGGTGGTGATCGTCTCGGTGTCGGTGCCCGGCACCACGGCCGCGGGCTCGTCCGGATTGTCGAGACGGGTGGCCAGGCCGCGCACGGTGGGCGCGATGAACAGCGCCGCCATCGGCACATCGCTACCGAGCCGGGTGGCCAATGCGCGCTGCAGTGTGAAGGCGAGCAGCGAGGTGCCGCCGAGATCGAAGAAATCGTCCTCGGCTCCGGCCCGGGCGATGCCGAGCACCTCGGCGAATACCTCGGCGACGGCGCGCTCGGTATCGGTCGCCGGTGCGACGAACTCGCGGGCACGCAGGACCGGCCGCGGCAGCGCGGCCCGATCCAATTTGCCGCTGCTGTTCACCGGGAAGGATTCCAGGACCATGATGGCCGAGGGCACCATATAGCCCGGAAGCACGTGTGACAGCGATTCGCGCAGGGTATCTGCCTCGAGCTCGGTTACGGGCACCACATAGGCGACCAACTGATCACCGGTCTCCGACTTCGCCACCACGACGACGGCCTGGGCGACGGACGGATCCGCGAGCAGCGCGGCCTCGATCTCGCCCAGCTCGACCCGGTGACCACGGATCTTCGCCTGGAAGTCCGTGCGCCCCAGATATTCCAGTACCCCGTCGACGCGGCGACGCACCAGATCACCGGTCCGGTACATCCGGGCACCGGCCGGGCCGTGCGGGTCGGAGACGAACCGATCCGAGGTCAGGTCGGCACGACCGAGATAGCCGCGCGCCAATTGGCTTCCTGCCAAATACAGTTCGCCGACGACACCGGCGGGTACGAGATGCAGCCGGGAATCCAGCACATAGGTGCGGGTATTCCACAGCGCCACACCGATCGGCACCGTCAATCGGTCGTCGATGGATGCGGGCCGATAGGTCACCGATACCGCCGCCTCGGTGGGGCCGTACAGGTTGTGCAGTCCAGCATCCGACAGTGCGGCGAAATCGGCGACGGTGTTGGGCGGCAAAGCCTCACCGATGACGAAAACCGCACGCAGCGAGTCCAATTGGTCCACCCGGGCAGCGGCCAGGAAGACCTGCAGTACCGACGGAACGAAATCGGTGACTGTGACCTCATTGGTCGCGATCAGTTCGGCGATATAGCCGGGATCGCGCTGTCCGTGTGGTGCCGCGAGCACCAGCCGCGCGCCGACCCACAGCGGGGCGAAATAACCCCACAGCGATACGTCGAAGGTCGTCGCCGTTTTCTGCAGATAGACATCCTCGGCACCGAACCCGTACTCCGCCACCATCCATTCGATCTGGTTGGTGATCGCGCCGTGCGAGACCATGACGCCCTTGGGCCGACCGGTCGAGCCGGAGGTGAACAGCACATACGCCGGATGATCGGCGTGCAGCGGCGCACGCAGCTCGCCGAACTCGACCGGCTCACCGGAGTATTCCGACAGCTCGAGGGAGTCGATATCGACAACGGGAACCCCCGTGACGGGTACCGAATTGCCTTCCGTCGTCAGCACGCAGACCGGCTCGGCCGTCGCCACCATGTACCCGATCCGGTCGGCCGGATGGTCGAGGTCCAGCGGCAGATACGCACCGCCCGCGGCCAGCACCGCATACATCGCGGCGAGCAGCTGCGGCGAACGCGGTATCGCCAGCGCCACAACGGATTCGGGACCGACACCCTGCGCGATCAGGTACCTGGCGAGGCGGTTGACGCGCTCGTCGAATTCCCGATAGGTCCAGGCGGTCTGGTCGTGCACGACGGCCACCGCATCCGGTGTCGTCGCCACCGCACGGCGGTAGCCGGTCAGCAGGAAATCCGCCGAAACCGAGTGCGCGGTGTCGGCCGCATCCGAGAGCAGCGCGGCGCGTTCGGTCGCATCGGTCAGCTCGATCTCGCCGAGCACCACACCGGGATCGGCGGCGATGGCGGTGAGCAGGCGCGCGAACCGGTCCACGAAACCCTGCACGGTGGCGGGATCGAACATATCGGCGGCGTAGGTGACCATGCCGCCGATACCCAGCGGCGTGCCCGCCTCGTCGTAGGCATCACCGATATACCAGTGCAGATCGAACTGCGATACCTCGACACCGATATCCAGGCTCGCGACGGTCAGCCCGGGCAGTTCCAGTGCGACGCGGTCCAGGTTCTGGAACGACAGCCCCACCTGGTACAGCGGGTGCCGCGATGGCGAGCGCACCGGGTTCAGCACATTGACCAGCCGCTCGAACGGCACATCCGAGTTCGCGAAGGCCTGCAGATCGGTCTCCCGCTGCCGCGCCAGCAGTTCGGTGAAACGCGCGCCGCCGTCGTATCGGGTTCGGAATACCAGGGTATTGATGAACATGCCGATAACGTCGTCGAGCACGGCGTCGCCGCGTCCGGCGGTCGGCGTACCGATGGCGATATCGCTGGTCCCGGACAAGCGCGCCAGCAGCACGGCCAGTGCGGTGTGCACGACCATGAACACGGTCGCACCCTGGGCCCGCGCCAATTCGGCCAGCGCGCTGTGTGTTTCGGCATCGATCCGCACCGACACCTGGCCACCGGCGAAGGACCGCACCAGCGGCCGCGGCCGATCCGAGGGCAGGTCGAGCTGCTCCGGCAATCCGGCCAATTCCTGCTGCCAGTACCCGATCTGCTTGGCCGCCAACGATTCCGGATCGTCCTCGGCACCGAGCAGTTCGCGCTGCCAGATGGCGTAGTCGGCGTACTGCACCGGCAGCGGGACCCAATTCGGCGCCTGTCCGGCGCTGCGCGCCACATACGCGGTCATCAGATCGCGGGCCAGCGGGCCGATCGACGAACCGTCGCCCGCGATGTGGTGCACGACCATGGCCAGCACGTATTCGCGCCCATCCGCACCGTCGCCGAGGTCGAACAGGCTGACCCGGACCGGCACCTCGACGGTGAGATCGAAGGCAGTCCGCACCATGGTGGCCACCGCGTCCACGATCTCGGCCGGGTCGATGGTCTGGACCAGCATCGGCGGAATCGCCTGCGCCGCGGGCAGGATCACCTGCACCGGGCCCGCATCGATGGGCGGGTAGACCGTGCGCAGGATCTCGTGGCGGGTGACCAGATCCCCGATCGCCGCCCGCAGCGCCTGCGTATCGACGGCACCGGTCAAGCGCACCGCCATCGGCACGTTGTAGGCCAATGAGTTCGTATCCAGGCGGTTGAGGAACCACATGCCCTGCTGCGCCGCCGACAACGGGATCCGCTCCGGCCGCGGACCGGCGACCAGCTCCGGACGGTCGCTTCCGGCCTCGTTCGCACTCAGCCTGGCCGCGAGCGCGGACACCGACGATGCCTCGAACAGCAGGCGCACCGGAACCCGGGTATCGGATGCGGCGCCCAACCGCGCCGCCAGCCGCGTGGCGATCAGCGAGTTGCCGCCCAATTCGAAGAAGTCGTCGTCGGCGCCGACCGGTGTCGCGGGCGCGAGCAATTCGGTGAATACGCTCGCGACCAGCTCTTCCCATCGCCCCGACGGGGCACGGAATGCCCTGGTGTGCAGTACCGGCGCGGGCAGCGCGGCACGGTCGAGTTTGCCGACCGGGGTCAGCGGAATCTCGTCGAGCACCATGACGGTGGTCGGCACCATATGCGCGGGCAGGCTGTTCGCCGCGAATGCGGTGAGTTCGTCCGCATCGGCCACCGCACCGGCGGCGGCATGCACATAGGAGACGAGAATGGTTGCACCGCTGGCGATTTCATGTCCGATAGTGACCGCGAAGTCGACGGTCTCGTGCGCCGCGAGGACGGCGTCGATCTCGCCGAGTTCGATGCGGAAGCCGCGGACCTTGACCTGGAAGTCGTTGCGGCCCAGATATTCCAGCGCACCGTCGACCGTCCGGCGGACCAGGTCGCCGGTCCGGTACAGCCTGGCGCCGTCACGGTCGAACGGATTCGCCACGAACCGGGCGGCGGTCAGCGCGGGGCGCTCATGGTAGCCGCGGGCCACCTGCGCGCCGGTGATGTAGAGCTCGCCGACGGCGCGGTCCGGCACCGGCGAGAGCCGATCGTCCAATACGTATTCGGTGATGGCACGGATCGGCCCGCCGATGGTGACGGTCTCCCCCGGCACCAGCGGCGCGCTGATATTGGTCATGATCGTGGTCTCGGTCGGCCCGTAGCCGTTGTAGAACTCGCGGGTGCGCCGTCCGGCGATCGGAATCGTCCAGCGCCGCACCAGCTCCGGCGGGCAGGCCTCGCCACCGGCGATGACGACACGGAGCTTGTCCAGGCCCGCCGGATCGACGGAAGCCAGCGCCGCGGGCGTGATGAACGCATGCGTCACCCGCTCCCGGCGCAGCAGCGCGGCCAGTTCCTCGCCGCCGTAGACCGACGGTGCGGCCACCACCATGGTCGCGGCGCCACCGATGGCCAGCAGCAGTTCCAGCACCGACGCGTCGAACGACGGCGATGCGAAATGCAATGTGCGCGAACTGCTCGTCACCCGGTAGCGCTCGCGCTGTTCCTCGCAGAAACTCGACAAACCGGCCTGCGTGAGGACCACGCCCTTGGGCTTACCGGTCGATCCGGAGGTGTAGATGACATAGGCCGGATGCGTCGTGCGCAACGGCCGCACCCGATCCGCGTCCGTCACCGGATCGGCGCTGTAGTCGTCGAGCCGCCGATCGATATCGTCGGCGTCGATGGTCAGCCACTGCACCTCGCCGGGCAGGTCGGCGCCGATCTCGGTGACCGTAAGTCCCAGTACCGCATGCGAATCGGCGATCATATGCCGGACCCGCTCGGTGGGATAGTTGGGATCCACCGGGACGAATCCGGCACCGGTCTTGGCGATCGCCCACACCGCGAGCACGGACTCGGCCGAGCGCGGAATACCGATCGCGACCAGATCCTCCGGGCCGATGCCGCGGTCGATCAGCAGACGAGCCAGCCTGCTCGAGCGCTCGTCGAGGTCGACGTACTCCCATTCGGCCAGTTGCTCGGTGGCATCGGCGAAGATCACCGCGACACCGTCCGGATTGGTGTCGACGGCATCGGCCAACAGCTGCGGCAGCAGCGCAACCTCTTCGGCCGGGACCGGTTCGGCGGTCCGGACGGGCGCGGCGAGCGCCCGGTCCCGCTCGGCCTCGTCGAGGATGTCGATGGCACCGACGATCACCTGCGCGTCGGCGGCGACCGCGGCGAGGATCCGCTCGAATCGGCGGCCGAGGCCCACGATGGTGGCTTCCTCGAACAGGTCTGTCGCATAGGCGAAGCCGATGACCAGCTCGTCCGGTGTGCCATCGTCGTGCTGGCGCGCCTCGACGATCACCTGCAGGTCGAATTTCGCGACGATCTCACCGGTATCGACGGCCGAAACCGTCAGACCGGGCAGCTCCAATGTCGGCTGCTCGATGTTCTGGAACGACAGCATCACCTGGAACAGCGGATTAGCCGAGACGGCGCGGGCGGGCAGCACCTCCTCGACCACCCGCTCGAACGGAATCTCCGCATTGGCGAAGGCGGACAGGTCGGTTTCGCGGACCTGCTGGACGAATGCCGCGAACGGGGCATCGCGATCGACATCGGTGCGCAGGGTCAGCGTATTGACGAACATGCCGACCAGATCGTCAAGTTCGGCCGAACCGCGACCCGCGATCGGCGTGCCGATCGCGATATCCGAGCCACCCGACAGCCGCGCGAGCAGCGCGGCCAGCGCGGCGTGCACTACCATGAACAGCGACGAATTGTGCTGGCGCGCAAGGTCGGCCAGCCCGGCGTGCACCGGTGCGGGCACGGCGATTTCGGTCGCCGCACCACGCATCGAGGCTTGCGCCGGACGCGGACGGTCCAGCGGCAGCCGCGCGGTTTCGCTCACACCGGCCAGCTGTCGCCGCCAGTAGGCCAATTGCTGTGCGGCAATGGAGTTCTCGTCGTCTTCGGTGCCGATGACTTCGCGCTGCCAGAGCGCGAAGTCGGCGTACTGCACCGGCAGCGGAGCCCAACTCGGAGCGATCCCCACGGTACGCGCGAGGTAGGCGGTCGCCAGATCCCGCGCCAGCGGTGCCAGCGAGACACCGTCCGCCGAAATGTGATGCGTGACGAGGACGAGCAGATGCTCCTCGCGCGCCGGGTCGGAGAACAACCGGATGCGCACGGGCGGATGTTCGGTGACATCGAATCCGGCGGACAACAGTGCCGCGACCCGGTCCGGATCGGCGGTCGTCTCGACCTCCAGTCCGTTCGGCAGCGTTTCGGTCACGGACAGGATCTCCTGGCGCGGCGTCGCGTCCGGACCGTCGACCGGGAACCGCGTGCGCAGCGCCTCGTGCCGCTCCAGGACATCCGCGACGGCCGCACGCAATGCGGGCACGTCCAGGGTGCCCGTGAGCCGGATGGCGAACGGCAGGTTGTAGGACGGAGATTCGGTGTCGACCTGGTTGAGCACCCACATCCGATGCTGTGCCAGCGAGAGCGGGATGCGCGCCGGTCGCACGGCCCGCGTCAAGGGCGGCCGATCCGCGTGCTCGGAATCGGGCACGATACGCGCCGCCAGTTCGGCGACCACCGGTGCGTCGAACAGCGTGCGCACCGGCACCCGCGCGCCCAACGCCGCGCTCAGCCTGGCCACGACCTGGGTGGCGACCAGTGAGTTGCCGCCCAGGACGAAGAAGTCGTCGTCGGCGCCCACCCGGTCCACACCGAGCACCTCGGCGAACACACCGGCCACGATCTCCTCGAGCGGGGTGGACGGCGCGCGGAATTCCCGGGCGGCCAGGGTCGGCCGCGGCAGCGCCTTGCGGTCCAGCTTGCCCGCGGTACTGAGCGGGAACTCGGTCAGCTCCACGATCGTGGCCGGAACCATGTACTGGGGCAGGGTGCCCGCCAGCGCGGCACGCAGCGGCTCCACCTCGAGGTGTGCGCCGGGCACCGGGACCGCGTAGGCAACCAGCTGGTCGCCGAGTTCGGTTGGCACCACCAGGACAGCCGCCTGATTCACCGACGGCTGCGCCAGCAGCGCCGCCTCGATATCGCCGAGTTCGATGCGCTGTCCGCGCAGTTTCACCTGGAAGTCGGTGCGGCCCAGGTATTTCAGGACACTCGGCGCGCTCCAAGCCACCAGGTCGCCGGTCCGGTACATTCGCTCACCGGTTCCGAACGGGTTGGCGACGAACCGTTCCGCGGTCAGATCCGCGCGCCCCAGATAGCTGCGGGCCAGCTGATCACCGGCGATGTAGAGCTCACCGGTGACCCCGGCGGGCACCGGCCGCAGGCGGGCATCCAGCACGTACAGTCGGCTGTTCCAGACCGGCGATCCGATCGGCAGGCCGCCCTGATCATCGACGGTCGCGAGCCAGGTGGTGACGGCGACCGCGGTCTCGGTCGGCCCGTAGACGTTGAGTACCGACGCGTCGCAGACCGCGCGCACCGCGGCCACGGTCTCCGCGGGCAGCAGCTCGCCGCCGACGATGATGTGCCGCAGCGTCGGAAGCGTCCCGGCGGGGGCATGGGCGGCGAACACCGCGAGCATCGAAGGCACGAAGTCGGTGACGGTAACCTGCTGCGACGCAATGGTTTCCGCGATATACGTGGCGTCGCGATGGCCGTCGGGCGTGGCCATCAGCAGCTTGGCGCCGAGCCGCAGCGGAATGAAGTAGCCCCACATCGAGGCGTCGAAGGTGAAGGCGGCCTTCTGCAGGTACACATCGTCGGCATGCAGCGGATACCGGGACTGCATCCAGGCCAGATGGTTGCCGATCGCCCGGTGCGAGACCGCGACGCCCTTGGGCCGTCCGGTGGAGCCGGAGGTGAACAGCACATACGCCAGGCTCTCCGGGCGCAGCGGCCGCAGCAGCTCCCCGGCGGCCAGCGGGGTACCGGCGAATCCGTCCAGATCGGCGGTGTCGATGTGCAGCAACGGAATTCCGTCCGGTACCGGCACGGCGTCCGCAGTCGTGGTGAGCACGCACACCGGCCGCGCCGCGGTCAGCACGTGCTCGACGCGGTCGGCCGGATGATCCGGGTCAACGGGCACGTACGCACCGCCCGCGGTGAGGACCGCGTACATGCCGACGACCAGATCCAGCGAGCGCCGGACCGCGAGGCCGACCAGCGATTCCGCGCCGACGCCCTGCGAGATCAGCAGGCGGGCAAGGCGATTCACCCGAGCATCGAGTTCCCCGTAGGTCAGCTCGGCGCCCTCGTAGGCCACCGCGACCCGATCCGGATGCGCCGACACCGCGCGCCGGTAGCCGTCCAGCAGCAGCTCGGGTTCGACCGCATGACCGGTATCGTTCCACTCCAGCAGGATTCGATCCCGCTCGGCGTCGGTCAGCATGATGTCGATATCGCCGACCAGGGCCGCGGGTTCGCCGACCAGCGCGTCGAGCACCCGGATCAGCCGCGCGGCAAGGGTTCCCACCTCATCGGCGGTGAACCCGCCACCGGCATACCGCCACGTCAGCTCGATCGTCGAGGCCGCGATCGCCACCAGCGTCAGCGGGTAGTGCGCGCCGTCCTCCATACCGACGGCCCGCACCGACATGCCGTCGATGGAGTCGGCGGCGGCGATCGCTTCGCGGTCGATCGGGTAGGACTCGAAGACCAGCAGGGTGTCGAATTGCGCTCCGGCACCGGCGATCCGCTGGATGTCGGTGAGACCCACATAGTGGTGGTCGAGCAGACCCGCCTGTTCGCGCTGCAGCGACCGCAGGAACTCGCCGACCGCGAGCCTGCCGTCGACCCGCACGCGCACCGGCAGCGTGTTGATGAACAAACCGACCATCGACTCGACGCCGGACAACTCCGCCGGACGGCCGGACACCGTGGTGCCGAACACCACGTCGTCGCGACCGGTGAACCGCCCGAGCAGGATGCCCAACGCCGCCTGCAGCACGGTGTTCACGGTGACGCCGAGTTCGGCGGCCAGCTCGGTGATCCGGCGGGTGCGCTCGGTGTCGATCTCGGTGACCACCTTGCCGCTGCCCGCGGCTGCGACCGTCCGCGATTGCGGGGCGAGCAGCGTCGGCTCCGCCACACCGGACAGCGCCTGTTCCCACGCCCGCAGCGACGCCTCCCGATCCCGCCCGGCCAGCCAGCTCAGGAAGGTGCGATAGGAGGGCACCCGCGGCAGCGCGGACCGATCGCCCCGAGTCGCGTAGAGCACCAGCACATCTCGCATCAGCAGCGGCATCGACCAGCCGTCGAGCAGGATGTGGTGGGTAGTGATGACCAGATGCCACTGATCGGTGCGATACAGGGTGAACCGCATCAGTGGCGCGGCCGACATATCGAAGCCGGTCTCCCGCTCCGCGGCAACCTGTCGCCGCAGTTCGGCCAACCGCTCCGATTCGGGCAGATGCGTCAGATCCACTGCCCGCCAGGGCACTTCGACCCGATCCAGGACCACCTGTACGGCGCGGCCGTCGGCACCGGCGACGAATGCGGTCCGCAGATTCGGGTAGCGGTCCAGGATGGCCTGGGCCGCGGCCCGCAGTCGCTCGGCGTCCACGTCGCCGCCCAGGTCGACCGTCGCCTGGGAGGTGTAGACGTCGATACTCGACTCGGCGAGCTGCGCGTGGAACAGCAACCCGGACTGCAACGGCGAGAGCGGCCACACATCCGACAGCGCCGGGTAATTCCGTTCCCACACTTCGATATCCGCTTGGCCGACCGTGACCAACGACAGATCCGACGGCGTCAGCCCACCGGCATCCGGATGCCGCGCGTGCTCGGCCAGTGCGTGCAGCGCCGCGACCCACAGATCGGCGAACTCCTGCACCCGCTCCCGCGACAACAACCCGCGTGGGAAGGCGAGCGACGCACCCAGCTGCGGTCCGTCCGCACCGTCGGTGACGATCGCATTGATGTCGATCACGCCGTTCGCGGGCATATCCGGATCCATCTCGGCATCCAGCTGTCCCAGATCCGCGACCGGCACCCAGCCCAACGCACCGAGCTGCGCCGGAATCTCTCCCGTCGCCATCCGGCCCAAGTAGTTGAAGCTGATCTGTGCGGCACCGCCCAGTTCGGCGGCGGTGCTCAGTTGTCCGGCGGTCTCCGGGTTCAGGTAGCGCAGCAGGCCGTAGCCGAGTCCCTTGTCGGGGACCGCGAGCAGCTGCTCCTTCACCGATTTGACGATGTCGCCCAAGGCTTTTCCGCCCGCGAACGCCTCGGCGAGGTCCGCGCCCCCCAGATCGAGCCGGACCGGGTACGCACTGGTGAACCAGCCGACGGTCCTGGACAGATCCGCGCCGGAGACGATCTCCTCTTCGCGGCCATGGCCTTCCAGCTTGACCAGCGCGGTGCCGCCCGCGCTTTCGCCACGCCACTTGCTCACCGCCAGCGCCAGCGCCGAGAGCAGGCCGTCGTTGACACCACCGCGATACCGGCCCGGGATCGCGGTCAGCAGCGCATCGGTCACCTCGACGGGCAGCGTCACCTCGACGCGATCGACGGTGCCGAAGGTGTCCACCGCCGGATCGAACGCACGCGCACCGAACAGCGGGTCTTCGGTGGCCGAAACCTGTTGCCAGAAAGGCAGTTCCGCAAGCCGCGCCGGATCATGCGCCGCATCGCGCAGGGCGTGCGCCCAGCGCCGCATCGAGGTTCCGTTGGCGGGCAACGCCGCCTGCTGCCCCGCCGCGAGCTGCGACCAGGCCATCGCCAGGTCCGGAATCAGAATCCGCCAGGACACCCCGTCGACCACGATGTGGTGCGCGACGACCAGCAAGACATCACGACGACGACCGCCGTGCGGGAAAGCGAACCAGACGAACTGCACCATCACCGCGTTCGCCGGATCGAGGCGGCCCAGCGCGGCGTCGTATTCGACACTCGCCCGCCGCGACAACTCGGCATCGTCGATATCGGCGGGTACCTCGACCCGATGCACCAACGCGTCGACGTCTACCGCGCCGCGTTCCAAGGCCTCGAAGGTCCGGACGGTATCCGAGGTGGCCTCACGCAACCGAGCGCGCAGCATGTCGTGATGATCGAAGACCGCGCCGATGGTCGCGACCAGGGTCTCCCGATCGATGCTGTCGGGCAGCCGCAGCGCCATCGTCTGCGAGAACCGCCGATACGACGAGTCGCTCGGCAGCATCGCCGCCATGATCGGCAGCAACGGCAGCTCACCCACCCCGCCGCCGGGCAGCTCCGCCAGCCGCTGCTGCTCCACCGCATCGGCCGATCTGGCGATCTCGGCCAATGCCTCGACCGTGCGATGTTCGAACACCTCCGCGGCGGTGAATACGACACCGCGCGCCTTCGCCCGCGAGACCAGCTGGATCGACAGGATCGAATCGCCACCCAATGCGAAGAACGAGTCGTCCCGGCCGACGCGCTCGACACCGAGCAACCCGGCGAATACCTCGGCGATGATTTCCTCGACCGGCGTCTCGGCGGCACGGAACGCGCGCGGGGCGAAGACCGGCTCGGGCAGTGCCGCACGGTCGAGCTTGCCGACCGGGGTCAGCGGAATCTCGTCCAGCACCACGAAGGCGGCCGGAATCATGTACGCGGGCAGCGACTCTCCGAGGAATTCGGCGAGTGCGTCGGTGTCCACGACGGACCCGGTCCTCGGCAGCACATAGGCCACCAGCGCGGTCGCACCTGACGGCAGCGTCTTGCCGAGAGTCGCCGCGAAGTCGATATCGGGGTGGCCGGTGAGCGCGTTGTCGATCTCGCCGAGCTCGATGCGGAAGCCGCGAATCTTCACCTGGAAGTCGGAGCGACCCAAGTACTCGATGACGCCGCTCTCTTCGGTGCGCCGCACCAGATCTCCGGTCCGGTACATCCGCGCGCCCGGGTTGCCGATATCGGCGCCGAACGGGCTGGCCACGAACCGTTCCGAGGTCAGCCCCGGCCGCCCGAGATACCCCTGTGCCAGCGCGGGACCCGACAGGTACAGCTCGCCGATCACCCCGGCGGGCACCGGGCGCAATCGCGCGTCCAGGACGAACGCACCGACACCGGCAATGGCCGTGCCGATCGTGATGGGCTCGCCCGGCACCAGCGGCGGAGTGCCGGTGGCGAGAATCGTCGCCTCGGTGGGACCGTAGCCGTTGTGGAACGCGCGCTCGCCCGCCCAGCGGCCGACCAGCTCGGTGCCGAACTTGTCACCGGCCACCACGACGACCCGCAGCTCGTCCAGACCGTCCGGATCCACCGATTCCAGGGCGGCCGGGGTGATGAGCATGTGGCTGACGCGCTCGCGCCGCAGCAGATCCGCGAGTTCGGCCCCGCCGAACACCGAAGGCGGCGCGATCACCAAGGTCGCACCGGCGGAAAAGGCCAGCAGGAGCTCGAGCACCGAAACGTCGAAGTTGGGCGAGCAGACATGCAGGACCCGTGACTCCCCGGTCACCGCGTACTGCTCGCGCTGCGCGGCGACCAGTCCGGCCAGGCCGCCGTGCGAGACCACGACGCCCTTGGGCCGCCCGGTCGATCCCGATGTGTAGATGACGTAGGCGGGGTGCCGCTCGTCCAGCCGACGGACCCGGTCGGCGTAGGAGATCGGATGGGCCGGGCGTTCGGCGATGCGCCCGGCATGCGCCGGGTCGTCGAGTTCGATCCAGTCGACACTCGTGCCGAGCACCGAGCGGTGAGCCGTGGTGGTCAACCCGAGGACGGCACCGGAATCGGTGAGGATGTGCGCGATCCGGTCGGACGGATATCCGGGATCCACGGGCACGTATGCGGCGCCGGTCTTCGCGATCGCCCAGACGGCAAGGACGGATTCGATGCTGCGCGCGATACCGATCGCCACCACATCGCCCGCGCCCACACCGTGTTCGATGAGTTCGCGTGCCAACCGCGACGACGACTCGTCGAGTTCGCGATAGGTCAGCTGTCTGTCATCGGACGGATCGCCCGAAGGGTTGAACCGGATGGCGACGGCATCGGCGGCGGACTCCACAGCGGCCGCGAGCAAATTCCCGAAGAGTAGACCGACTCGGCGACGACTACCACGTGCGGAACGACGATCCCTTGCCATTTCCGGTACTACACCTCTCACCTATTGCGCGCCTAAAGACCGCACCCGCATAATGGAACGCACGTACTTCACTACCGGACCGCTATACCGCCGCGAGCCAAGCGTTCGAGTTTACAAGAGCGAACTCGTCACATATCCCCAAGAGCGGGAATCTGTTACGACATCGCTCGAAGAAACGCGATCGGCCTCACAACGCGGCCCGTAACAGCCTAGGTGAAGGTCGCTCACGACGTTTCCACCCTCGGCCGCAACCCCCGCGTTAATACGGTATCGCTATCAAGGCAATGGCTCGCGACCACCTGCGACCGGACCGGTTGCCACCATCGAACGTGATTTCCGCGACATTTCCGCGAAAACAGCCTCGAGACTGGTCATCGACGTGATCGCCGTCACAGCGATCAGCCGAAGTGGTAGAGCTCGAAGCCGACGGCACGCGCGGCGGGGAATCCCGGCTTCGGGGCGGTCGCCATGTCGATCACCGCGCGCACCTGGTCCGCGACCGGCTCGGGGCTGAGCACCTCGAGGTAGCGGCGGTGCTCGGCCAGCGAGGCGGCGGCCTGCTCGATGGTGCCGGTGACGTCGACGGCGTGGGTGGCGCCGGGGCCGACCACCGCGGCCAGCCGGGGCGACCACGGCGGTTCGGTGAGGTCCGGAAAAATCCACTCGTTGCCCGCATCGGATATGGCATCTAGGGCGGCGCGCCCAACCGCGCGATGGTCGGCGCTGTTGGCATAGCCGGGAGCCCAGGTGTCGCCGAAATTGAACAGCACCACGAATTCCGGACGATGACGACGAATCACGGCGGCCAGATCACGGCGCAGCGCGAGGGTTTCTTCGACACGACCGTCCGGATAACCGAGGAATTCCACCTCGTGCACCCCGACCACCTTGGCGGCGGCGACCTCCTCGGCCTCCCGCAGCGGTCCGGCCTCCGTCGGCGGCATGCCCGCGATCCCGGCCTCGCCGGAGGTCACCAGCACGTAGCGAATGTCCTTGCCCTGCCCCGTCCAACGCGCCACCGCGGCGGCCGCACCGTATTCGATATCGTCCGGATGCGCCACGACGACGAGGCCGCGCTGCCAATCCTCGGGAACCTGCTCCACACCGCTTATTCAAGCAGACGCCCCGAACGCGGGTGGGCCGCGCGCTGCCCGCAGCGGACGGCACACGGCCCACCTCTCGAAACCGCGGTGCCCGAGTCCCGGCGGGCCCGCGGGCGGACGCTACAGCTTGCTCACCGAGTTGTCCGAGCCCGCGACCGCCTTGTACAGCAGGTACAGCCCGAAGACGACCGCGCTGATCACCAGAATCGGAAACAGCCCCTTGATCAACGCACCGATGATGGCGAGCGCGATCCAGACGACCGCTACGACACCGATGATTTTCCACAACATGCCAGCCTCCAGAAGGTCTCGGGCGAACCGTCATCCGACGATCCGACTCCTCCATGCTGACAGCCGAATGGTGATAAATCACCAGCTCAGCACCGATATCCGGGTGAAGATCAGGGTTCACCCTGACCTCTGCTCAGCACCCTGACAGCCCGTCCGATTCCCGAAGTCGCCAAGTGCGACAACGGAAAACGTCGAAGTTGTCGCACCTTGCGCACTGCGTCACTATTGGCTGTCCGCTCGCATGTATTCCGAACCTTAAGGGGCCACCCATGACCAGGTACGCACATTATGTCGGCAGTCTTCCGGCGGACCTGATGACGGGCGATCGCGCTGTCCTGCAATGGTTTGCCGACAGAACCGCGGGCAGACCGGTCACCGCACTACCCTGCGATCTGGACCCTGACTGGATCATCGACTACCTGCGGACACGCAAGCAGCATTCCGATGTCTTCGACATTGTCGAGGGAGGCGAATACGCCGACTACAGCGACTTCCCCAGCTACGGCCTCCGGTCCGGCCGCAAGTTGGAAACGCAGGATGTTTCGATGGACCGGGTCGAGCGCATCGATGCGGTAGTGGCGGCCTTCGAGTCCTTGCAGCACGAACGACCGGAATTGGCCGAGACGAAAGTGCAGATAAGCCTGCCGAATCCACTCGATCTTGCCATGTTCGTATTCGCGGGCGCGGCCGTATCCGGTGGGCTGCCGGTCGGAAAGGCATTGCGGCACTTCGATCTCACGGTCGCCGCGTTGCGGCAACTGCCGGTGTTCACCGAAGCGATGGTGCAGGAGGTATCGGAAGTAGTCGCTCGTCACGGCGACCGGATCAGCTGGCAGCTGGAGTCCCCGCTCGCACTGTTGAGCATGGTCAAAGCGACACAACTGGGTTCGCGATGGGCGCTGGCCCCGCTGGTGGCGCGCCAGCTCGCCGGCGTCCTCGGGCAGCTACACGAGATCGGCGCGGAAACCATCGTGCATCTGTGCTATGGCGACTACCAGCACAAGAGCCTGCTGGCCCCACGCAGTCTGGCGCCTGCGGTGACGCTGCTC
>NZ_BDBY01000218.1 GCF_001613225.1 Nocardia pseudovaccinii NBRC 100343 | reverse complement strand
GGTGTGGTTTCCACGGATTCCGTCGAGAACAGCAATCGAGCACGTGCGCTTTTCGAGGAGGCGCTGGGTCGCAATGCCTTCGGAGTCGCCACCGCGTGCGGACTCGGACGATGCACCCCCGACGTCGCCCGGCACGCCGCCGAAGCCACAGTCGCGGTGGCAAGGGCCGTCGAGCAGTCACCCGAATAGGCGTCGTGATCAGGTAACGCGGGTGCACTTGACAGTTCGCGCCCGCGTTGCTGGCCGCCTGGCCGGGCAAATCACTTCCGCCGCAGCGGAATCCGTGTGTTGACCGCTGCGCATCGGTCGCCAACCGCAGAAGTCAACTTTGCGAACGCCTCGCGCGGTCCTGGTTTGGGCTTTACTCTAAATTTGCCGGAAGAGCGGGGTGATGCCAAACGACACCGAACAGCCTCGCCTGTCACGCCCAGGCGATTCCCTCCGATCGCGGCGCACGATCTCCACGAAAAGTGCTGCTCCGAAATGCATCCGCGGACTCGCGGCGCCGCATCCGACACCTGCCCAGGCGTGCATCGTAAGGGCGGTTCGGCGCGTAGGTCCGACTCGACGGTATCGGCTACCCTTCAGACACTGGTTACCACTGATTGCCTGAGATCACCAAATCGACTCTGATGGTTGATGATTCGATAGTTGCCGTTACACTCTGACGAGGGGCGTCGCTATGGATGGCTAACTGATGGCGACGCTCGGTCCGGGTTGATCCACCACCGTGGGACCGGATTTGGTTCGGTTGCCGATGTGGGCGCACAGTCCGCGTCGGTGTCCGCTGTTCCAAGGAGTCTGCAATGGCGAACGATCCGCATGTCCTCGTTGTCGGTGGTGGCCCAGCGGGGTCGACAACCGCGGCTCTACTGGCTAGGTCAGGGATACGTGTGACGCTTCTGGAACGAGATACGTTCCCGCGGTATCACATCGGTGAATCAATGCTCGCATCGTGCCTGTCGACACTGCGTCTGTCCGGCGCGTTCGACAAGGTCGCGGCGCATGGCTTCCAGATCAAGCGGGGCGCATACTTCCAGTGGCAGAACGATAACTGGGTGCTGGACTGGTCCAAGCTCGTCGATGCCGAAGCCTGGTCCTACCAGGTCGAGCGAGACGCGTTCGACGACATTCTGCTGCGCAACGCGGCCGAACAAGGCGCGCAGGTGATCGAGAACGCCAATGTCGAGAACGTGATTTTCGATGGTGACCGCCCGGTAGCCGTCGAATGGACCGGCCCCGGCGACACCGGGACTCGGACCACCGAATTCGATTTCCTCGTCGACGCCACGGGACGATACGGCCTGCTGGCCAAGCGGCGCTTCAACATGCGCCAGCAGCACCCCGCGTTCCGCAACGTCGCGGTCTGGTCGTATTGGGAGGGTGCGCGCCTGCACCCGGACAGCCCGGAAGGCGCGATCAATGTCGTCTCCACCCCCGAGGGCGGCTGGTTCTGGCATATCCCCCTGTCCAACGGCCGATTCAGCGTCGGCTATGTGGTTTCCACACGCAAGGCGGGCGAGCGACTACGCCAGCAGGGTCGAGATGCTTACTACCTCAACACGATTCGCGACAGCAAGGCCATGAGCGCATTGCTCGAAGGCGCGGAGCAGGTCGCCGAGGTCAAGGCCGAGCAGGACTATTCCTATGTGTCGAATCGGTTCTGCGGGCCAGGTTATGCCCTCGTCGGTGACTCCGCGGCCTTCCTCGATCCGCTGCTGTCCTCGGGCGTGCATCTGGCGACCTACGGCGGGCTCGTGGCCGCGGCCGCGATCGCGACCACCCTGCGCGGCGAAATGAGCGAGACCGACGCAATGGCCTTCTACGAGCACACTGCCCGACGGGCTTACTCACGATTCCTCGTGTTGGTCTCGCGTATGTACGAACAGTACATCGGTTCCGACGAATACTTCTCGCACGCAGACAAACTCACCGAGGCGCACGAAGGCGACACCCCAGAGGTGTCGTTCACCCGGATCATGACCGGGCTCACCGATGTGGACGAATCCTCGGGAGAGCAAGAACTCACCCCGACCGACACCATCGCCTCCGAGCTCACCGAGACCGAAAAACTGCACGCGGAGTCGGCCAACCTCGAGTACATGGGTCATCTGGACATGTCGCTCGTCTGGGACCACTGGCGTGACCCGCTGGCGGACACGGTGCTGAACGATGTGCGAATCACCACCGAGCCGGTACTCGGCCTGACCACGCGGCCTCGTGACGCCACCGAGGTCGAGGCCATAGCACGGCCGGTGCTTCCCCCGAAGGCAGCCGACGTGCCCGCGCTCTAGTTCCGGCCTACGTGAAAACCACGGCGCGAAGCCGATCACTATGACGATCACGCGCTCCGACCCCGAACCACCGGGCGATTCCCCCGTCGGTGGTTCGGGCTCCCGGACAGCCACACAACAGATCGCGCGATTCGGCCATCCGATCACCCGGAGGCTGCTGGCCAGCGACGACTTCACCCAGCCGAGACTCGAGGCCATACTCGGCACGGATCTGCAGGTGCGGGTGCTGCGCCAGGACGAACTCACGGCCGAGCAGCTGCCCGCCACCGTCGCCGACGCTTTGCGGTTGGCCGGCCCCGACCGTGTCATCGTCCGGCGGTCATGTCTGATCAGTGCCGATATGGTGACCGCATCGGTGAACTATGTCGTCGCGGTGAGCGGGGCCGCGGCCGCGGCAGGCACCGACGATCTGCATGTGCCGATCGGACGCGGCTTGATTTCCCGGGGAGTATCCCAGCGGCGACATGTGTTGCGGGCGGGCGTCACGAGATGGCCCGATGGTCGCCTCTGCGCGGCAAAGGCGTACGTCATCATGCTCGGAGATCATCAGCCGCTGTGCTATATCCGCGAGATATTCAATCCCAGCGTTGTACCACCGGAGCATGCCCCCATCTCGGCTGATGATCTGAGTTGGGCCGACGAGCCGGATTACACCCGAGCACGACCGGCCCACCCCTCGACAACACCCCGGGGTGGCTGCGATACCGAGTCACCGCGCACCAGCGGACAGTGTTCGCGAGCGCTGCCCGCGCTGGTCCATCCACGCGAATGCGACTCGCTCACTATCGATTTGGCTGCCGCAGCGCGTGGGCGGGCATTCATAGTGCATCTCGGCGCCCGCACTTCCGCGGCCCTCGATGTCACGACACTGCCTGCCCACCGTGCGCTCGCGATCAGTGCCGCCGCAGTATTGAAACACGGACTGGACACGCCGATCGTGACCATCGGCCAAGTGCGTTACGACGACGAATTATGCAGTGCGCCAGCTGATTCCAGTACATTGCCTGGAGATCGGCTACCGGAGGGATACCGCCGGGCCGCGGCACTGCTCGAAAGTTGGCGCGTCTCGATTCCGCCCATCGCGCTCTGCATTAGCATGCTGCGCGGCGCCGCGGACCACTACCCGGCGTCGGTGGCACGGGATCTGCTGGTCGAGGTCGCCGCAATGCTCCCCATCGCGGCAAGCGCACCGGCCGCATCCCGCGAACTGTACAGTTCCATTGCCCGCCTGCATATCTCGCGCACGGCCCGATCCTGCGATTCGAATGCGACTCGACCTCGGCTGACGCGGCCGGAGTGGGACCGCTCGACCCAACTGCTCTGGATCGGCGACCGGAACCACGAATTCACTTCCCAGCACCTGTCTTTCGCCGCCCGCGTCCGCAACCCACTGGCGGTAACCCTCGGTCCCACCGCGACGCCGGACGATGTCGAGTTCCTGTGCCGATATCTGAATCCGGAGCGTCGGCCCGGTCGGCTCACGCTCGTCCCCACACTGTCGGGCACCCGTAGCGCCGACGCACTTCCCGCGTTGTTCGAGGCGGCCGCCCGGTGCGGCACCCCGGTGGGCTGGGTGTGTGATCCGATGCAGGCCGACGATCCCGCCACGGCGATTCACACCTTCGTCAGCGCTTGCCGGGCCACAGGGACCGTGCCTGCTGGCCTGCACCTGGACTGCGAACCCCGAAATCGCCTCGATACCAGACTGGATACCGGACGGGCATTGCGCTGTGTCGTCACCACGCTGAGCGCGATGTGGGCAAGCTGATCGGCGCACGCCGTCGAATCGCGAGGGAGAAGTGAGTGCAAAGTAGTCAAATCGTCGTGGTCCTAATGGATCTCGTCCTCATCATGGCAGCGGCTCGGATCTTGGGCCGACTGGCCGAACGCGTCGGCCAGCCCGCGGTGATCGGGGAGATCACCGCCGGAATACTCGCGGGCCCGACCGTGTTGGGGACGCATCTGTCGGAGATGCTGTTTCCGCACGAGATCCGCTCGTATCTGACCCTGCTCGCCAATGTGGGCGTCGCCGTGTTCATGTTCGTCGCCGGACTGGAACTCGACCGCAGCGTATTCGCGGGCAGCCGACGGTCGATCCCGGCGGTATCGGTCGCCGCGTATGCCGTGCCGTTCGTCCTGGGCTGTGGCATCGCCGCGACCGCGCTCGCCCGGCACCGGACCGGTGACCTACCGAGTTTCACGCTGTTCATCGGCTGTGCGCTGGCAGTGACCGCGTTTCCGGTGCTGGCCCGGATCCTGCATGATCGTGGACTGACACGCACCGGAGTCGGTCAGCTCAGCCTCGCCTGTGCGGCGCTGGTCGACATCTTCGCCTGGACGGCGCTGGCCGTCGTGCTGGCCGTCGCGCACCCCGGAACGGGCAGCCAATGGCGACTGGCGCTCCTGGTGCCTGTGGTAGCTGTGACGTGGTGGATCGTGCGTCCGGCATTGACGCGGATCGCCGCCGCGGGCACCGAGCAGACGATGATCGTGGTCGGTGTCGGCGGCGCGCTGCTGCTCGGCGCGATCACCGAATGGATCGGACTGCATTTGATCTTCGGTGCGTTCGCCTTCGGTGTGGTGTTCCCCCGCACGCGACGCGAGTCGGTCGAATCCGGCGCCCGGATCCTGAGCTTGGTGTTGCTGCCCGGATTCTTCGTCGTGGCGGGGCTCGCGGTCGATCTCGGGGCGATCGACCGGGCCGCGATCGGCGAGTTGGTGGTGATCATGGTGGTGGCCGTCGCGGGAAAGCTCGGAAGTGTCTACGTGGCTGGACGACTGACAGGTCTGCCGTCTCGATCGGCGGCCGCGTTGGCGGCCTTGCTGAACACCCGCGGATTGACCGAACTCGTCATACTCAACGTCGGTCTCAGCGCGGGACTTATTGGCCCACAACTATATTCGGTACTGGTAGTGATGGCTTTGGTGACAACGGCGATGACCGCACCGATGCTGAAGCTGATCGGTTTCTACGAGGCGCCACGGGCTGATCCGGCTACTCCGGCCAACCGCTTGAACCATCCGGTCGGCAACTAGGTTCCCCGAGCATCGCCGTCTGACCGTTGCTATGTTGCTAGAGGCGAGCGGCCAGGTTCCGGAAGGGTCCTCGTCCGTGTTTTGAAAGTGGTACGAGTTGAGGGCGGAAGGTGTTGGCCGCATTGGCGTGTCGGTGACGAGGCGAGCGGATCTGACTGACGCCCAGTGGGCGCGGCTACAACCGCTGCCGCCTCGCGGCAAGAGGGCGGACCGCCCGCCGAAATGGCCACCTGGGATTGCGAACCTCATCCCGGGGACTATAGTTCTGGACCGACCTGACGACGAGAGGGTGCGCATGAATCAGTATGTCGCTGAGGTGATTTCATCGACCAGACCCACTGTGATGGTCTGTGTCCACGGCGAAATGTGCGGATCAACGCTGTCTGTCGGCCTATCGACAAGTGCATGAACGCAGAAGAGGAAATCATCGCCGATACCGGGACCGAACAGGAGCCTGTTTCTTCCAACCGGCGCATGTAATTCGAAGCTGTATCCGTACTCGCGATCCGCGTCCTAATTCAATCCATTTGGAGCCACGTTTTGACCTCGCAGTCGTCCCCGGCCCATCCAACCGCCCACGTCCACCAACTGCCCCAACGGTTTCCGATGTACGACCCCAATTTCGCCGCCGACCCGCATGGCGCCTATGCTGCGATGCGGAGCCGTTACCCTGCGCTGGTCCCGGTCGAGCTGGCGCCGAATGTACCCGCCACGCTGGTGATAAGCCACGCAACTGCGGTGCGAATTCTCAACGATCCCGAACACTTTCCGTCTGACCCCCGAGAATGGCAAAGTGGCCCTGTTCCTCCGGATTCGCCCGTTCGGGCGATGATGGCGTGGTTCCCCGCTGCGCGGTACAACACTGGTCCCCTGCACCACCGCTATCGAGATGCTTCTGTCGTGAGCATCGACGGAGTCGACCTCAATAATGTGAACTTGCTGGTCGAGCGGATCGCTATCCCGCTGATCAACAAGTTCTGTGGCGAAGGTTCGGCCGATCTGATGGCCGACTACGCATTCGGACTGGTATTGGGGGTCCTCAACGAGATATGCGGTTGCCCGGAGGAGATCGGCACACAGGTCGCGAACGGCATGGCAGCGCGTTTCGATCAGCGCAGTACGCTCACAGCTCAGCAGGGCATGACGATGATCAAGGAAGCCCTGATGGAGCTGATCCAGCTCAAGCGCGCGGAGCCCGGCGACGACGCCACCTCGCGAATGGTGACCCACCCCGGCGCGCTCGACGATGTCGAGGTATTCGCCAACCTGATGTCGTTCTACGGTGCCGGGTTCGAACTCGAACGTAACCTGATCACCAACACGCTGGACCTGATGCTGCGCGAACCCCGGTACGGAGCGTTCGGCGGCGACTACGGCCGGAATCTGTCGACCCGGACCGCCCTCGACGAGGTCTTGTTCAACGACCCGCCGATGGCGAACTTCTGCTTCAGATACCCGAACCGGCCGGTCATGGTCGACGGAGTCCTTTTGGAGGCACATCAGCCGGTCGTTATCAGCCTCGCTGCTTGCAACAACGACCCGGCGATCCGCGTCGCCGCCAACCCCGGCGGCAGCCACATCAACAACCAGTCACATTTGGCGTTTGGCGGCGGACCACACGCCTGCCCAGCAAAACCCCTGGCATACGAGATCGCGCAGGATGGCATCGATCAACTATTCGCTGCGCTGCCCGACATCAGGCCAGCGAAGTCCGCGGAACAACTGAAATGGCGGCCGGGACCATTCCACCGGGCGCTGGTGGGACTTCCGGTCGTTTTTGACAAAGCACCGCCGATGGCTGTCAGGTAGTCACTCCTCAAAAAGCGCCGAGTCGACCCGCGGTCCGACTCCATGGCGGTGATCGCGCGTCGCGACCACCGCCACTTTGACGTGGAATTCGTTGTGCCACAAGGAAAAACGAAACCGAGAGGTCGCTCGATGGGCGACCAAGACCTCCGGCCTTATGTCATGATGATCATCGAATATCGTTCGCAGGAACTCGCGTGAAAGGGGGCACGGGATCGGCTTCACGGTCGATTCCCGGACTGCCGAATGTTGAACTCCATCGTCGGAAAAACGTTACGCCTGCACTTGCCCAACGGCTGGGTATTCCAACCCTGGTTCACCGGCCCCGACTTTATCGAATACACGCTGATTGAGGGTCCCCATGCGGGACGCCACGCCATCCAGAGAGAACTTACGTACTACAAACCGGCACCCCGCGTGGAGGAACTCAGGTGGTACGAGGAAACCGGAACCACCGTGAACCTCGCCTTTGACCTCGACGGTCTGACAGTGGTCCGGTGGGCATCGGTGCCTCGATGGCTGGCCGATACCGACATGGCTGTAAGTGCAGGTGACAACCAAGACCCCGAGTTCCTCGAGAAGATACGGCAGCTCGCCGCGGATGGACCAGATTGGCCGCGGCACATCTACAAAGACCGCGGCTACTTCGAGGTCATCGATGTAAAAATACCGCACGAGACGGTGCGGCTGCCGCAGTAGCCCACCACAGATGCCGACCACCATGATGTCGGCGATGCGACCCCATCCCCGTGGTCGTGGAATCGACGGTGCCACCGGGTCACCTTCCCGGTGGCATCGTCACCTCGAACGAAGAACCGAATGGCTTGCCAGGCAGTTCGGTTCGTCTGTAGCCTTGCGGGTTTCGTGATCAGCAGTGGCCCGTTGCTGACCCCGCGATCTCGCAGCCGTCAGACGTCAGCGCCCTTTCCCACTCTGTCTTGTCGTCGTCGCCCGCGCACCGCGAAGTCGGGGCGGCCGATCCTGCCCATTGTACGAACAGACGCGCGGATGGCCGAGATCGTCGGTGATACGGCGATCACGGCCTTCGACTCAGCAGCGATTCTTAAGGAGGCGGAAACTCCGGGAACGGAGCGGACTTCGGGAAGACGACCGGCAGCGCGGTCAACGCGCGGTGGAACGGCCCGGTGCGCCAACCGAGTTCGGCAGCCGGACCGGCCAACTCGATCTCCGGCAGCGCATCGAGCAGTTGGTCGATCGCGTCCTGGGCGATCAGGTAGGCGGCGTCCTGTGCCGGGCACATGTGTGGTCCGGCGCTGAAGGCCAGGTGTGAACGATTGCCATCGCGCTCGACGCCGTCGACGGCATTGACGGTGGGATCGCTGTTGCACGCCGCCATGCTGATGACGACCGGCTGGTGGGCGGGCAACCACACGCTGTTGAGCAGAATCGGTTGCCGGGGATAGGAAATGCAGTAGTTCGCCAACGGCGGGTCGGTGAACAGCACTTCGTCCAGCGCATCCCGGGTCGACAGACTGCCGCTCTGCATGCCCGCGGCGAATCGATCGTCGGTGAGCATCAGCCGCAACGCGTTGCCGATGAGGTGGACCAGCGGCTCGACCCCGATCGCGTAATGCGTCACCAATTGCTGGATCACCTCCTCATCGGTCAGACCGCTCGGGTGACGCAGCAATCGAGTCGTGATGTCGTCACCGGGCTCCTCCCGCTTGCGTTCGGTGTGCAGCCGCAGCGCCTCGTGCAGCATGCGGTCGCCCGCACCGACCTCGGCCCCGGCATCGAACATGGCGTCCAACGCCGCAGCGACCCGCGCACCGATATCGGAGTCGACTCCCAGCATGGTGTTCACCGCGGTGAACACCAGCGGAAAAACGTAGCGTTGCAACACATCAGCGTGTCCATCGGCACAAAACGTATTGATCAGCGGGATCGCGATCTGCTCGATTACCGCGTGCATGCCGAGCAGATCGACGTCATTGATCGCCGCGCTGGTGGACTCGCGATAGCGCTTATGTTCCTGCCCGTCGGTGCGCAGGGCATTCTCCCGCCGCTTCATCATGCCGAGTACCGGGCACTCGGCCGGGATGTTTCGCTCCCACGTCCGGGGATCCGCCGGGAAGTGGTCCGGATCGGTCAGAATGCGGACCGCGGTGTAGTAGCCGATCACCAAAGTGGCCGGTACGCCGGGGGCGAGATCCACCGGCACCAGCGAACCGAACTTCTTGCGCATCTGCCCGTAGGCCCGGTGCGGGTCGGCGGCGAATTCCGGGGTGTACATCACGATGCGCGGCCCGGCCCCGAAGCCCGGTGAGCCGCCGACCGAGGACCGTGATTCCGGTGGGTGATGCGTATGCGTTGCCACAGATGAACTCCGAACTTTTGAAAACTAAAGAACCTTGACAATCGAGCGGACCCAGCACTGACCTCAGTTACGTCATAGCGGCGAGCTTCGGCAGGTTGATGACAACGGGTTACGAACAAACTGCTCACACGACTTCAGTCGCGCCGATCTGCCCCACATGGGCAGCACGTGTGGTGCGGGTCACGAGCATCCTGCCGGTGCTCATGATCCAAATCCGTTGCCCCAGACCAGTTCTTGAGTGTCCGCCGTCATGATAGCCACCGCTCATGAGACGCGCAGCCCCAACCGCCGTTCGAGCAAGCATTCGCCCGGGTTCAGTAGATCAGGGCTGCCCCGGCGGGCGTCATTCGGCCCGCCTGTTGCGACCAACAGCAATCTTGCGGACCACGGTCAGGACGGTGACCACCATGACCGTCACCAATTCCAGCATGTTCCAGGCGATCGGTTCCTCCGGTGCGGATTCGGCCGCCACGGCCGGTGACCGGTGCGGGGTGGTGCGGATCGGTGTTTCCGGAGCGATCGCGAGTGCCGGTGCGGCTGGGGGGAATTCCGGTGGGGCGATCAGCGCCGCCGGTGCGGGTATCGCTGGAGCGGGGGGCGGCGGGCCGAGTTGGAGGGGAATGCCAGGCGGTTCTGGGGCCGGGAGTAGCAGCAGACAGGTCAGCAGTGCGCTGCCGGTCGTCGCACTACCGACGACGACGCTGCCGAGGCCAGATCCGCTCGAACCGACCGAACCGGTGCCGATCAAACCGGAGCCGGTTACGCCGCTGCCGGTCACACCGCTGCCGGTTACGCCGCTGCCAGTCGCAAGTCCGAGCAGTATTGTCGCGCTACCGATTACGGCGCTGCCGGTGCAGGCGGATTGGACGCTGCCCGGGTCGAGGCCAAGTGATTCGCCAACTCCGGCCGTCGCATCCGCGTGCCCGCCGAAGGGTGGGTCATCGGCGCCGTTGTCGATGCCGCCGGTGCCGGTCGCCGCGCCGCCCCGCTTCGCATTGCCCGACATCGCCGTCCCCGGGGCCGCGCTTCCGGTGGCGACACCCCTGGGTTCGAGATTCAGGATGCCGCCGTAGGCGCTGCTTCCGGAATCCGCAGCCGCACTTCCGGTCCCAGTCGCGTCGACAGCAGCACTTCCGGTGGCGATATCACCGATGACCGGCCATTCGAGTCCGGTCGAGTCCGCGGCCGCGGGCCCGCCCGCGAACAACGGCACCGCCGTCGCCACGGCCAATCCAAGTGCGGCCCTTCGTCTTTGCACAACATACGCCATGTTGCCGATATCCCATCCGTCGCAGCTCCGCAGGTCTCGGACGGCCCGTCAGGTGATGTGCGCGTAGCGGGACATGGCGTATTCGAAGGCGTCCTTGGGGACACTGTTTCCGCCGGAGAACGGCCGGTCGAGGTTGTAGATCGCCAGCACCATCGTGCCGACGACGATACCGAGCAGCGCGGTCATCAGCACGCTGCGCCTGGTGACCTCCACACCCGAGAGCACCGCGGTGCACATCAACAGGATCGTGCCGAACCACAGCGCCGCATAAAGGAATACCGGCATCCGGTAACTCGCGTCCATGGCCCGGTCCTGGCGCGCCTCGGCAGCCGCGTCGAGGCTGGCCATGGCACTCGTGCGCAGGTCCGCGACATCCGGATCGGTCGTATTCACCGACGCGACGGCATCGCGCAGGCTGTCGAACGTGTCCTGGGTGGGCTGACTCAACCGCCGGTCCGCCTGCATGACCGGCCACTCCCGCGTGAGTACCTGATCGGTGTAATCCCGCACCAGGTCTTGGATCTGGCGATGCTCGGGATCCGGCATGGAGTGCGCGGTCGAATAGGTATCCACCAGCGCCTTCGCCTCGGCAATGGTGTGATTGTGCGCGTTGTCGTACTCCTGCCAGCAGATCACCACCACGAAGGCGACCACCGCCAGGAAGAGCGTGTTGATCAACTCGAGCACGAGGGAACCGGCCGCTTCCTCGTCGGTCGACACCCAAGACTTCGGTCGCAGCCGATCTCCGATCACGAAGATGGCCACAGCGATAATCGCCGCAAGAACGGGCACGATGAATATCAACAGCATGTAGCGACACACCTCCCGGAACCCACCAACCGGATCTGCGCCGCATGACGCGGGTCGCCGAGGTCGAGCTCGGCGAGCGTCAGCAACGTCGATCAACTGTCATTCGGAGCGGAGGCCCGGATGGATGGTGTCCCAACACATTCCGCGTGTCGCGGGACGGAATGTCCATGGAAAGTGGTGCCACTCAGGGCATATCGAACTCGATACGCCGGATGGTGCCCATACCGATGAGCGCGACCACGGCGAGCAGCCCGTGTGCGGATACGAACCACAGCGCGGTATCGAACGAGCCGGTCGAGGAAACCAGATAGCCGATGACGATCGGGGTGACAATGCCCGCGATATTGCCGAACGCATTCATGGTGGAGCTCACGAAGCTGACCGCCTGCGTCGGTGCGATATCCGTGGTGATCGCCCAGCCCAGGGAACCGATGCCCTTGCCGAAGAAGGCCACGATCAAGATCGCCACGATCACGGTGGTGCTGTCGCTGAAGTTGGACAGTGCGATGAGGGTGGCGAGCAACATGCCCACGGCCGCCGGGATTTTGCGCGCCGCCGTCAGTGATCGGCCGCGACGCAATAGGGCATCGGACAGAACGCCGCCCACCAGGCCACCGATGAAGGCCGCGAGCGCGGGCAGTGCGGCGACGAATCCGACGTGCACCAGCGACAGGCCGCGGCCCTTGTTCAGATAGATCGGGAACCAGGTGATGAAGAAGTAGGTCAGTGCGTTGACCGCGTACTGGAAGACGTAGACGCCCCACAGCGGCCGGGTGGAGAAGACGCGCACGAGCATGCGCCGATCGAGTCGCGTGCGTCGAGCCGCGTTCTCGCCCTTGGTCGTATCGAGATCGACCAGCGCACCACCGGAGGCGATCGTATCGAGTTCGGCCGGGGTGACGCGGCGGTGCGCACGCGGCGGATAAAGCCAGCGCCACCAGAACACGGCCAAGCTGAAGCCGAGCACACCGAGCAGCACGAATACCCAGCGCCAGCCGAATTGATCGGTGATCCAGGCCATTACCGGGGCGAACATTACGGTCGCGAAATACTGTGCCGAATTGAAAACCGCTGTCGCCCGGCCACGTTCGGCGGTCGGAAACCACATGGTCGATACCCGTGCATTACCGGGGAAGGCCGGTGATTCGAATACGCCGAGCAGCAATCGCAGTCCGAATACGATCGACAATGCGACCAGCACCGGCGTGGTGATCAGGCCGACCAGGCTGGTCGCCGCGGTGACCAGCGTCCACAATGCCAGGCTCGCCGCATAGACCCGTCGTGCGCCGAATCTGTCGAGCAGCATCCCGCCGGGCAATTGCGCGACGACGTAGGCCCAGCTGAATGCCGAGAAGATGTAGCCGAGCTGGACGGTGGAAAACCCGAGATCCGCCCGCACCGCACTGCCCGTGATCGACAGGCTGCTGCGGTCGGCGTAATTCACGGCGGTGATGATGAACAAGAGCCCGAGCACCAGATAGCGCGTGGGAATGCGACGTCCGCGCCGCTGTTCGGTGGGTGCCACCACGGCGCGGGCGGCAGGCATACTCTCACGTTTCAACATCACTGTCCTCCTGTGACCGGCCGGTGTGCGCCGGATCACCCTGCAATGGGTGTGAAAGGAGGCTAAAGGCCGGAAGCGATACCCGTCGAACACCAATTCGGTATTGAGCGATACCCGAACGAGCGGGTCCCGGTCGGCGAGCGCACAGTCGGATTCGATGCCATTCGAGTATCGGTTGATTTCAAAACAGTGTTGGACCGGCATCAGGTGCCGGACCTAATCTCCAGAGAAATCAGCAATTTCCGTCGCCAGGAGGATATTCGTGTCGCAGCTATCCGCCGAGGAATTGGGACCCGCGCTGGGGCGCGGATTGCTCTCGTTCCCGGTCACCCATTTCGACGCCGATCTGAACTTCGACGAGCGGGCCTACCGGGAGCACATCGGCTGGCTGTCCCGATACGAGGTCGCTGGCCTGTTCGCAGCCGGTGGCACGGGCGAGGGCTTCGCCCTGACCAGCACGGAGATCGATCGCGTGGTGCGCGCGGCGGTGGCCGAAACCGCCGGACGGGTTCCGGTGATCGCGCCCGCGACGGCGGGCACCAGGGTGGCGGTGGAGCAGGCGCGCGCGGCCGAGGCGGCGGGTGCGGACGGAATTCTGCTGCTGCCGCCGTATCTCGTGGAGGCCGCACCCGACGGGCTGGTCGAACATGTGGCCCAGGTGTGTGCGGCGACCTCGCTCGGGGTGATTTTCTACAGCCGCGCCAATGCCGCCTGCGATGACGTGACGGTGGCAAAGATGGCCGAGCGCAGCCCGAACCTCATCGGATTCAAGGACGGCGTCGGCAATATCGAGTCGATGACGCGGATCTACGCCCGGATGGGCGCTCGGCTGACCTACATCGGCGGCCTGCCGACCGCGGAAACATTCGCACTCCCCTACACCGAAATGGGCGTGACCACGTACTCCTCTGCGATCTTCAATTTCGCACCCGAATTCGCGCTCGATTTCTATCGCGCGGTCCGCGCTCGCGATCGCGCGACCGTCTACGCGCACCTGCGCGACTTCGTCATCCCTTACCTCGACATCCGCGACCGCCGCCCCGGTTACGCGGTTTCGATCATCAAGGCCGGGCTCACCGCGGTCGGCAGACCATCCAGCCGGGTCCGCCCGCCGCTCACCGACCTCACCGAGGCCGAACTCGCCGAGCTGACCACCCTCGTGAAGACGATCGCCTGACCCCGAAGGACCCCACCATGGATTCACCCATCCTCGACCGGATCACCAGCGTCGAGATCTCCTCGGTCACCGTGCCCCTGCCCACCGGGATCAGCGATGCGAAGGTGCTGACCGGTCGACAGAAGCCGATGACCGAAGTCGCGGTGCTCTTCGCCGAGATCACCACCGAGGCCGGGCTCGAAGGCATCGGCATCAGCTACTCGAAGCGCGCGGGCGGGCCCGGCCAGTTCGCACATGCCCGTGAGATTGCGCCCGTACTGCTCGGTGAGGATCCCAGCGATATCGCCAAGATCTGGGACAAACTCATGTGGGCGGGCGCCTCGGTTGGTCGCAGCGGGCTGTCGGTGCAGGCGATCGCCGCTTTCGATGTCGCTCTGTGGGATCTCAAGGCCAAACGCGCCGGGTTGCCGCTGGCGAAACTGCTGGGTGCCCACCGTGATTCGGTGCGCTGTTACAACACCTCCGGTGGATTCCTGCACGCACCCATCGAAGAAGTCCTCGACCGCGCCACGGCATCGTTGGAACACGGCATCGGCGGCATAAAAATAAAGGTCGGACACCCCGACCACGCAGTGGATCTCGCGAGGCTCACCGCGGTGCGCGAGAAGCTCGGGGATCGGGTGCCGTTGATGGTCGACGCCAACCAGCAGTGGGACCGTCCCACCGCTCGCCGCATGTGCCGAGCTTTCGAGCCGTTCGGGTTGGTGTGGATCGAAGAACCCCTCGACGCCTACGACTTCGATGGCCACGCCCAACTCAGTGCCACCTTCGACACCGCCATCGCCACCGGTGAAATGCTCACCAGCGTCGCCGAACACACCCAACTCATCGCTGCCCACGGCGCGGACATCGTGCAGCCGGACGCACCGCGGGTCGGCGGCATAACCCAATTCCTGAAGGTGATGGCCCTCGCCGACAGCCAAAATCTGCAAATGGCACCACATTTCGCGATGGAAATCCACATCCACCTCGCCGCCGCCTACCCGCGAGAGCCCTGGGTCGAACACTTCGAATGGTTCGACCCTCTCTTCGACGAACGCCTCGACATCGCCGACGGCCGAATGCACCTGTCATCGCGCCCGGGCCTCGGCGTAACCATCAGCGACCAAGCCCGCGCCTGGACCATCGCCGAGCACACCATCCACTCCTGACGCCATTGAGCCGGTCAGATGATCACCATGCGTTGGGCGGCATCGGTCGAGAGACCCTGACCCGTCGGCGCATGGTGATCGCCTGTTCGATTCGCAGGAAGGCCCGCCGCGTCAGTTCCAGTTGTCGATCTTGACGTCGTGCGGATCGGGCGCGCCTCTTCCGGTCTCCACCAGCGACTTCAGGCTCAGCAGGAAGACCGCCCACTTGGTGCTGCAGTGGTACATGAATTCGACCGGTTCCTTCCAGCCTTCGTGTTCGAAGAGGACGACGGTGTAGTCGCCGACCTGGTCGAGGTTCCAGTCCACCTGAGTGCCGACCCATTCTTCGGGTCCCTCGACGACTTCCCAGCGCACGCGCTTGCCCGGGTCGAGCTCGAGGACCTTCATATCGAATCCACCGGCATCGAAACGGAATTGGAGCACGCCGCCGACGTCATTGCCTTTGCCCTGGGTGTTGTTCGCCCACCAACCCGCGAGCCCCTCGACGGTGGTCAGGGCCGCATAGACCTCGGCCGTCGGCGCTTCGATTGCGACTCGGTGCAGGATATCCACCATTCTCGAATCCTCTTTCCAGTGTCGGATTTTCACTTCTGCTGCTGATCTTTTGTGCGTTGAATCGCCTCGGCGATCCGCTTGATGCGCCGGAGCCTGGCGTCCCACGCCGCCCCGACCGAGGACAACTGCGCGACCGCGCGGGCAAGTTGCGCCTCATCCACCCGATACCTCCGTTCCCGCCCCGCGGGCGTGACGTGCACCAGGCCGGCGCGGTCGAGCACGCCCAGATGTTTCGCGATGGCCTGCCGTGTCACGGGCAGCTGCTCGCTGAGACTGGTGGCCGTGCCATCGCCGGCCGCCAGGAGCAGGTCGAGCATCCGCCGACGGGTCGGATCCCCGACCGCGGACCACAGGTCGTCGTCGACGGTAGCGGTCACGGGGTCGACACCAGCCGCGCGATGTACTCGCCGAGTTGCGGAACGAACCTGTCCCAACCCGCGCTGTGGTCTTGGTAGACCTCCTCCAACTTCGCAGCCTCCCAACCCATCTCACGGAACCCGGTCTCGGTGAGGCGAATCCTGGTGCCCGAGCCCGCCGGGGTGAGCTCGAAAGTGACCAGCAGCGAGTCGGCCAGGTCCGCCGAGCCCTCCGGATAGCACCAGCGGAACGAGAACAGCCGCGGCCGCTCGACGGTCACCACGGTGATCGGAGCGACATGTTCCCGGTCGCCGAAGACCAGTTCACCGACCGCGCCGGGAGTGGCCTCGAAATCGGCCGCGTCGGACCACCATTCCGAGATGTGTTCCGGGCTGCTGACCACCTCGAAGACAACTTCGGGCGAGGCGTCGACGTGGATCTCGCGCTCGATGCTGCCGTACTCCATACTCTTCCTCCATCTGCAACGTTTGGTTGCACATCACAGTAGCCGACCATCGATTATCGCGCAACCATTGGTTGCATATAGGCTCCGACCGCGTCCCGACAGCACAAAACCCCCTGCGAGACCAGCACGCACGGTCGGCCGGGGTTTCGGCGGCGACTCAGACCTTCAGCCCGTCTTCGGTGACATAGGCGTAATCGAAGGCGAAGAGCCCACCGAGGACGACGAGCCACCGCAACGTGCCGACCAGCGGCACCGAATCGACCGGGAGGGTGTAGGCGAGCACGACCCGCGCTACGGCGTCGAGGGCGAAGCCCAGACCCCACAGAGGCGCGGGCGATCGCCGCATCGAGCGCGCCCCGCATGGCGATGACCATGACCGTTGGGTCGAAATCCGAAATACCCCGGCCCGCTGCGCTTCTCGGATGCGCTCCTCTTGGATTCGGCCGAAGTCGGCGAGATGCTCAGCCAGGCCGAATGTCTGCGGGTCGCTCGGGTGCGCACTCGCGATGATGCTCGACAGCGCCCGCAGATGGTCGGCGTACTCGTCCAGCAGCGCCAGGTTGGCGGCGGAATGCAGGCGCAGCCGGGCCGTGAGAACCGCGGCGGTGACATCGGGCCGACCGACCCCAAGCCGGTCACCTCACGGTGGTCGACCACCCGCCCATCAGCCCAACCACCTAATGGGAGGCGATCGGCGAGCCTACGACCGGGAGTGATCGGTCGGGGTGAGGCTGATCAACCGAGCCGCCGGTCGGTGAGCACTTCTGCCACCTGGAGTGCTGTCCGATTCCTAGGGTTAGATCGTGCCCCGGCCGGTCGGTGAGGCTGCTTGTAGCGCTGATGGGGTGTCGTGCCGGGTTGAGCACTGATCCATTAGGTCGCCGCCGGGTCGCCTTGGGCTCGAACACATTTCCGCTGATCGGCACGAGAAGGGGTGATCCGTTGATCTTCGTCGGCGATGACTGGGCCGAAGATCACCACGACGTCCACATCATGAACGTAGACGGCAAACGGCTGGCCTCACGGCGCCTGCCCGAGGGACTAGCAGGCATCAGCATCTTCCACGACCTGGTGGCCGCCCATGCGGCCGATCCACGCGAGGTCGTGATCGGCATCGAAACCGACCGGGGTTTGTGGGTCGACGCGCTGGCCACCAGCGGCTATCAGGTGTATGCGATCAACCCGCTCGCGGTCGCCCGCTACCGCGACCGCCATCACGTTTCCGGGGCGAAATCCGATGCCGGAGACGCGAAACTGCTCGCCGATCTGGTACGCACCGACCGACATAACCACCGCCCGATCGCCGGTGACAGCCCCGAAGCCGAGGCGATCAAGGTCCTCGCCCGCGGACACCAGAACCTGATCTGGGCACGTAACCGGCACACCAACGCCCTGCGGTCGGCGCTGCGCGAGTACTTCCCGGCCGCGCTGGAGGCTTTCGATGATCTGGCCTGCCGTGACGCACTCGCCGTGCTCGGGCGCGCACCCAGCCCGGCCGAAGGCGCCCGGCTGAGTATGTCCGCGATCCAGGCCACGCTCAAACGTGCTGGGCGCCAACGCAATATCGAACAACGTGCCCAACAGATCCAGGCCGCGCTACGCACCGAACACCTACACACGACCGACGCGATCACCACCGCGTTCGCCGCCACCACCCGCGCCGCGGTCGGCATCATCACCGAGATCAACACCGCGATCAGCGAACTCGAAACCGCGCTCGCGTCACATTTTGAGACACACCCGGACGCCGGAATCTACCTCTCCCTGCCAGGACTCGGTGTCATCCTCGGCGCCCGGGTGCTCGGTGAGTTCGGGGACGACCCGAACCGCTACACCACCGCCAAGTCTCGCAAAAACTACGCCGGAACCTCACCACTGACCATCGCATCCGGCAGAAAACGCGCCGTACTCGCCCGCCACGTCCGCAACCGGCGACTCTACGACGCCATCGACGCCTGGGCCTTCTGCACCCTGCAGAACAGCCCCGGCGCCCGCACCTACTACGACCAACGACGCACCGCCGGAGACCTGCACCACCAAGCCCTGCGCGCCCTCGGAAACCGCCTCGTCGGCATCCTCCACGGATGCCTTCGCCACCACACCCCCTACAACGAACAAACCGCCTGGGCACACCGACAAACCAACCGAAACACCGAAGCCGCTTGACAACCTACGGTCCTGGGATGTCTAGCCCCACAGCACACCGAGCCCACGAGAATGCATGGCGGCGGGGCCCTTCTCGGTGTTTGCCTCCACCAGCGCTTAGTGACCAGCTGACCAGCTGCGCTGCGACTGAGGTCTTCTCCTGCCGGGCACCTCGGCCCGGCGCGGCATGAGCCGCTGGCTAGTTCCCCTGCGGCGGAAGTGAAGTGGGGGCGTGCTGATCGGCCACCTCGGTGAGGGCCTGCGCCCACCCGTCCAGGCGATCGGCCGCGTCGCGCAGATCGGCGACGATGGTGTCGAAGTTGTGCCGGAGCACCGCACTTTCGGGCACCGCGAGAATCCGCCCCGCCGCGGCGACTACCTGTTCGTACTCGGCGACCCCGCTATCGAGGCGGCCGAGCGCGAATTGCATGTTCTCGGTGAGGCCAACGGCGGCAACGGATTTCGAGCGTCCCATGGCGCCGAGTGCCTGTTCCATCGCGGTGATGTCGGCGGCCAGCGCGTGCAGCGCGGCCGCACCCGAACCCGCGGTTTCGATCATGTCGGCGAGCTCGTCCTCGGGGAGCCGGTTCGAGCGGGCGATCTGCGTGCCGAGGCCGTGTAGCGCCTTCTCCGCCCGAACCAGGCGGGAAATCGGCCCGCGCGCGGATGACCACGTGGGTGGCTGTTTGCGCGGCACGAAAGCTGCCTGCGGCAGCGGTGAGCTGCGCAATTGGAGGTAGCGGCGGGCACTGAGCGCGGTACCGGTGACCAGCGCCACCGCTCCTCCGCCCACCACGACCACTGCCCATACCGGTGCCGAAAGCACCATCAGCCCAACGGTTCCCGCAGTGGTGAGACCACCGACCGTGCCCAGTTGGAAGCTGCGGCGGCGGGCCCTGCGGCGCTTGCGCAACTCCCGCTCGCGCGGATCCGCCCAGCGCCGCACCGCGACCAGCGCATGTTCGCCCACCTCGCGCAGACTGTCGGGCAGGCTCCCCGGCTGCGGTGCGAGTGCTGCCTGTGCGCGCACGAGCGCGGCACCACGACGACGACCACCCCGACCTTGTTCGCGAGGTCCCTGTGGGCTCATCGGTCTCCTCCAGGGCACGCGTTCGGCGCGATCAGCGGTGGCCGGACAGGCAGGGCCCGAGCATGACCGACGGCCGACCCGCCAGGTACCCGTGCCATGTCTTCCACCGAACCAGTCCTCGCCGAACTGTATTTATTTCGAACGCCGTATGTATTTCGAACGACGGGCTACTGCTGCGCGGTCTGGCCCTTGTTCATCTGTGGCTGCGGCTGTGCCGGATTCGCCTGCGCGGCACCCGGATTGATCGCCGGAGTCGCTCCGCCTGCGGGCAGCGCATCGCCGCGCATCGAGGCGCGGATCTGCTCCAGCTTGCTGTGTCCGGCCATCTGAATGCTGGCCTGCTGTACCTCGAGCATCCGGCCCTGCACCGAATTGCCCGCGAGTTCGGCGGCGCCCAGCGCATTCGCATAGCGGCGCTCGATCTTCTCGCGCACGGCATCCAGGCTCGGCGTCGTGCCGGGCGCGGACAGCGTCGAATCCATCCGCTGCAGCGATGCCGAGACCTGCTCCTGCATCTTGGCCTGCTCCAGCTGGCTGAGCAGTTTGGTGCGCTCGGCGACCTTCTGCTGCAACAGCATCGCGTTCTGCTCGACCGCCTTCTTGGCTTGCGCGGCCGCCTGCAGCGACTGGTCGTGCAGCACCTTGAGGTCCTCGACGGCCTGCTCGGCGGTGACCAACTGCGCGGCGAATGCCTCGGCGGCGTTGGTGTACTGGATCGCCTTCTCGGTATCACCGGCCGCGGCGGCCTGATCGGCCAGCATGACGGCCTGGCGCGCATTGGCATTGAGCTTCTCGACATCGTCGAGCTGACGGTTCAGCTTCATCTCCAGCTGACGCTGGTTGCCGATGACCGACGCGGCCTGCTGCGAGAGGGCCTGATGCTGACGCTGAGCTTCCTCGATAGCCTGCTGAATCTGGACCTTCGGATCCGCATGCTCCTCGATCTTCGAATCGAAGAGGGCCATCATGTACTTCCAGGCCTTGACGAACGGATTAGCCATCGATTGATCCCGCCTCCATAAGATGCGCCGCGCTTTACCGCGACTCTAGTGCGCGACCGTCACGCACCCGATATGTGCCTATCCTCCACCATGTGGCACCCGGGCCGGGCGAACCCGGCCCAACTGACGCCTAGTACAGAATCTATCCGCTTTCGGCACCGGTTCGCAGCGTCGGCCGCGGACGCCACCTCTCGTCTATCGATCAGTTGCTTTTCACCAGGACCAGCATGTCGGCCCGCGGGGCCGGAATGACGATCCGGGTGTCCTCGTCGATCTGCGGCCGGGCACCGGCCACCGACATCGTGGCGGTCGCGGGCTCCGCGGCGGTCTCGGCGGGTTCGGCCGCGGCGGTCCGCTCCGCCTCGGGTGCATCGGCGGTCTGAGCGGGCGCGTCGGCGGGCAGACCGTCGGCCCCTGCCATGATCGTGCTCACATCCCAGAGCACCCGCGACAGCGGCACATCCAAGGCCGCGCAGATGGCGGCGAGCAGTTCACTGGAGGCCTCTTTACGGCCGCGCTCGACTTCCGACAGATATCCCAGGCTCACGCGCGCCGAGGTGGAGACCTCACGCAGGGTCCGGCTCTGGGCGAGACGAGCACGCCGCAGACTGTCCCCGATCGCCTCTCGCAGCAGCGTCATGTCGTTCTCCTTAGCTCCCAGTAACCGGGTCCGCGGGCGCCTACCAGCGCTGCGCACGCCGTCCTTTCTGGCACAACGTCGAACAGGGCCCGGTTGGTTCCCACGGTGGCAAACCAG
Source organism: Nocardia pseudovaccinii NBRC 100343 (assembly GCF_001613225.1). Lineage (GTDB taxonomy): Bacteria > Actinomycetota > Actinomycetes > Mycobacteriales > Mycobacteriaceae > Nocardia > Nocardia pseudovaccinii. Next base: position 24,042 of record NZ_BDBY01000218.1, on the reverse strand, counting down.
GCGCGGCAGCACCTAGTGGCCGCCTCCCACGATACGACGCAACTCCCGTACCGCGCTGTGCGTAGCGCCGATTCGGATCGCCCACCGGTCGCCGTCCAGTTTCAGCCGCATGACCTCGGTATGCCCGGGCCCGGCCAGTCCGAGGAAAACAGTGCCGACGGCATGTCCCCCCTGAGATTCGGGTCCGGCTACCCCGGTCAATCCGATGCCCCAGTCCGCGCCGCAGCGCAGCCGCGCACCGACGGCCAACTCTTCGGCGGTGCTCGCGGCGACCGGCCCCTCGGTCGCGAGCACTTCGTCACTGACACCGGCCAGGCTGTGTTTGAGTTCCGTCGCGTAGACGACCAGCCCGCCACGTAGCACCGCACTGGCACCCGGCACCCCGGCGATGGTCGCCGCGAGCAGGCCCGCGGTCAGCGATTCGGCGGTCGCCACGGTCTGCCGGGCGACCCCCAGCTCGCGCACCAATTCGACGACGGGCGCTCCGGTTGTCAGCGGATCGGTCATGCGCCGCGTGTCCGGCCCGGACCTCCCGCGAGCCACACCCGCGCCGCCTGCCCCACATAGTCGAGGCCGGTGATGACCGTCAGCGCGACGGCCACATACATCAATGTCATACCGGCGGTGGCGAATCCGCCGTGCAGCGGCAACAGCAGTACCGCGATCGCGACCGACTGCACGAGCGTCTTCAACTTGCCGCCGCGTCCGGCCGGAATCACGCCGCGCCGCACCACCACCAGCCGCAGCAGCGTGATCCCGATCTCGCGACCACAGATGACCAGGGTGATCCACCACGGCAGATCGCCGAGTATCGAAAGTCCGATCACCGCCGAACCGATCAGCGCCTTATCCGCGATGGGATCGGCGAGTTTGCCGAAATCGGTGACCAGGCCGTATTTGCGTGCCAATTGCCCGTCGAAGCGATCGGTGATCGCGGCGATGCCGAACAGCGCGGCGGCCGCGATCCGCCAGCCGGTCTGGTGGCCGCCGCCCGCGAACAGCGCGAGCACGAACAGCGGCACCAGCGCGATGCGCAGCATGGTGAGCACATTCGCGATATTCATCAGCGGGACGACGGGATCGGCCTGGGCGGGTGGGAATCCGGCGCGAACCGCGGGTTCGACCCAGCGTCGATCGATCTCTTCGGGCTGCACGCTCACGCCCCCGCCTCACTGGCGTAAGACCCCGTCACACAGACCACAGCACCCACCGCGACGAGGCTCGGACGCATGCCGACGCGATGCGGTGAGCGGAGCGGGTGGATGTGCGGCACACGTTCAGAGTATCGGTAACCGGGCCGACTACTGTGCACCACATGACCTCTCGGGGACCACTAGGTGGTTCGACCAGCGACGCGTATCCGGGCGCGGCACCTGCCGCGAACAAATCTGTCCCTGTCGTGCGACGCGCCCGAACCTCCGATGTGCCCCAGATCAAGAGCCTCGTCGATGAATACGCCGGTCGGATCCTGCTGGAAAAGAACCTGGTCACACTGTACGAGGCGGTGCAGGAATTCTGGGTGGCCGAACTCGACGGCCGGGTGGTCGGCTGCGGTGCACTGCATGTGCTGTGGGCGGACCTCGGCGAGGTGCGCACGGTCGCGGTACATCCCGATGTCAAGGGGCATGGTGTCGGTCGGCTCATCGTGGAACGGCTGGTCACGGTGGCCAGGGAACTCGAGCTCGGACGGCTGTTCGTACTCACCTTCGAGGTGGACTTCTTCGGCAGGCACGGATTCGTGGAAATCGACGGCACACCGGTGACCGCCGAGGTGTACGCGGAGATGTGCCGGACCTTCGATCCGGGTGTCGCGGAATTCCTCGACCTCAGCTATGTGAAACCGAACACCCTCGGCAATACTCGAATGCTGCTGAACCTCTGACCAGAACGGATCGATCGTGCCCATCTTCGCCGTGCACTACACCTACTCCGATGCCACCGTCGAGGCGCGCGACAGCTTCCGCCCGGAACATCGGGCCTGGCTCAACGGCCTGATCGATGCGGGTTCGCTGCTGACCAGCGGTCCCTACCCGGACGGTTCCGGCGCACTGCTGCTATTCCAGGTCGCGGACGAGGCGGACCTCGAGGAACTGCTGCCGCAGGATCCGTTCGCCCGCGAGAACCTCATCGACGAGGTACGGGCGGTCGAGTGGCTGCCGGTGATGGGCGCATTCGCTTCCTGACCGTCCGGCTGACCGCCGCGTGTCGCCGTTAGACACTCGGCGGTCAGCAAACTTACGGCGACACGCCGTGCGAGGTGCGGAAGAATCCGCGCCTGCCGACGCAGACTCCCCCGTATGCGCATATCCGTCGCGATTTTCGCGTCGATGTCGGTCGCAGGCCTCGCACTCACCATCTGCTCGACGGCCGCCGATTTCGACACCACGGCAAACTTGACGGTCGGGGATCGTCCATTGCTACGACCGGGTTCGGTCGACGAGTCGATATACCGGGCCGCCGACGGCTACTACTTCCGGACCGCGGACGGCGGCATCGCTTGCGGCTTCCTCGACGAGCCGTTCGGACAGCCGAAACGACCGGTGGGCTGCCAGGGCACGACCCAGCCCACCCCGCCCGCGATGCAGGCCTGCTGGGGCATCGACCCGAGCGCGGCCGCACTGGCCGTCGGCGAGAGCGCCGGATATCTCTGCGTGAACCGTGGCTACTTCGTCGGAACCACATCCGGAGCGGATGCCGACGCACCGGTGCTGCCGGTCGGGTCGAGCCTGAGCGTGGCCGGATTCACCTGCCTGGCCCAGCCCGTCGGGGTGACCTGCCGCAATGACGCAACCGGGCGCGGCTTCGAGATCACGCCGGAAAACAACCGGGTCTTCTAATCGGCTACCCGGCTCTCGGCGGACCGGGCCGCGCCGCGGGTTTTGATCAGGCTCGCGACGGTCGCGATGAGCAGAATCCCGATGATCACGCTCAGCGAGACCGGCGTGGAAATCTCCGGTACCTTGACGTGCCGACCACCGTTGACGAAAGGCAGGGTGTTCTCGTGCAATGCGTGCAGCACCAGTTTGACGCCGATGAACGCGAGGATCGCCGAAAGGCCGTAGGACAGGTAGACCAGGCGATCCAGCAGGCCGCCGATGAGGAAATACAGCTGCCGTAAACCCATGAGCGCGAAGGCATTCGCGGTGAACACGATGTAGGGCTGCTCGGTCAAGCCGTAGATGGCGGGGATGGAGTCCAGCGCGAATAGCAGATCCGCGAAACCGATTGCCAACAGCGCCAACAACAACGGGGTGATCACGCGCCGCCCGTCGATCCGGGTGAGCAGTTTGTCGCCGTCGTATTCGTCGGTGGTCGGGAGCACCCGTTTGGCCAGCGCCACGATCCGGCTGTCGCGCTTCTCCTCCTGCTCGACCTCGTGTCCGCTCTCACGCAACAGTTTCACGGCCGTATAGACCAGGAACAGGCCGAACAGATAGAACACCCAGCTGAACGCGCTGATCGCCGCCGCACCGACGGCGATGAAAACACCCCGCATGACCAGCGCCAGCACAATGCCGATCAGCAGCACCTTCTGCTGGTAGATCCGCGGCACCGCGAAGCTCGACATGATGATGACGAAGATGAACAGGTTGTCCACCGAGAGGGCCTTTTCGGTGACGAAGCCCGCGTAGTACTCGCACCCGCGAAGGTCGAGCCCCACTTCCAGGCGACGAATCCACCGAAGGCCAGGGCCAGGCCGATGTAGATCGCCGACCAGGAGCCGGATTCCTTGAAGGTCGGATCGTGTGGTGTCCGGACATGGGCGAAGAAGTCGAAGACGAACAGACCCAGGATCACCACGATCGTCAGGGTCCATTCGAGGGCGGTTACCTGCATGCGGGCTCCGGGGCGAAAACGCGTTTCATGACAGCAATCATGCCCGATTTGTCCGTTCTGTCGAGCTAGCGGAAGAGTTGCTGACCATAATTTCACATGCGGGTCCGGCGGCCGACATGTCACCCTCGCGAGCATGACCGACGACTACCTCATCCTGAACAGAGCGAATCGAGACGAGCGCGTGCCAACGCACGCCGCATCGCGCGACTGCGCGGATGCCGACGCTTTCGAGTGACCTGCAAGCAGTCACCAGCCGCGGTCCATGGACGAAACCCGCACCGGCCGACCGACTGTCGGCTATCCCTACTTCGAAATGCCTGAGCCCACCGTGTTTTCGTCTGGAACGACTATGCCGAGACCGATACGGAATTCACACAGTTCACGACGCACGAGTGGAACGAGGGACTCGGTGGTGCGGTGACCGCGCTTCTCGAGCACGGCATGACGATCACCGGACTGGCGGAGCACCGCGGCGTCCCCGGAAGGCATTGCCCGGACAGATGGTGCGCGAGGCGAATGGCGAGTGGCGGCTCGGCGAGCATCCAGAACGTCTTCCACCGACTTACACACGGCGGGCACGCCGACAACTCGCCGGTGGGGAATAATTGGGTTCCTCATCGCGTCTGTCGGTGTTAGCGTTATCCATAACGTAATCGATCGGTAATCGGAACCACGAAAGGCAAAGGCAATGACCAGCACCCAGGACCAGGGACTACGCTCCCTCGCCGGTGCCTGGCAATTGCGTTCCGGCACCCGGCGCCCGATGTCGCAGCTGCGACAGGCGAGTATCCGGAGCCGCCCCTGAGGTCTCGATTCGAGACGGCCTGAGCAGGGGCCGCTCCCGGCGAAATACTCGCCACGGAGCGGCCCTTTTTCTGTCCAGCGGATGTAGCTCAACTGGAAGAGCAACGATCTCCAAAGTCGTCGGCCTGGGGGTTCGAGTCCCTCCATCCGCGCCATAACTTCACAGTGAATATACGACAGTAGGAATTTCGTATTGCGGGATATGAATAGCCCTGCTGCATACCGGTTTTGAACCCGTGTAGCTCAGTGGACAGAGCGGCATCCTCCGACGGTGCGGGTCGGTGGTTCGATCCCACCCACGGGTACCAAAACCATTCCCTCGTAGCCCAATTGGCAGAGGCACCGGACTTAGAATCCGGACGGTGCGAGTTCGAATCTCGCCGAGGGAACCAGTCCGCGCGGTTTGTGCGGATCAGCGCTCGTAGCTCAACGGACGGAGCACCTGAATACGACTCAGGCGGATGGAGGTTCGAATCCTTCCGAGCGCACCGATGGAGTGTGGTCTAAACGGCTAGCACGACAGACTTCGACTCCGCCGGTTCAGGTTCGAATCCTGGCACTCCAGCGCACACCGACCCAGGCTCATGCAGGTTCGCCCCGGGGCTCTCATAAGGCCCTGCCGCGTGGTTCGACTCCACGATGAGCTACCACATCACGCTCGTATGGCCCCAATCCCGTGGAGCCGACCAGCATTCGCGGGTGGTTTGCCGTGCCCGTGACTGATCCGTGTACAGATACCCTTCGGACCAGATGTAGCGGGTGCCACCCCAGCGGGCCGCGGCGGCCACATCCGGAAAGAACCCGCGCCCTTCGGAATTCGCGCTCGTATTACACAACACCGGTATGCCGCTGATGGCCTCGTATGCCGCCAGAATCCGCGCGGTCGGGCTCTTGGCCGCGGCCTCGATGGTCTGCACCCGCGCGGTACCGTCCACCTGCACGGCTGGAATACGGTCGGTCCACTCCCTGCGGATGCGGTGCTCGAAGGTCAGGTACGGATCGATGCCACCGGGCCCGAGTACCTCCGTCGCCCGTTCCGTAAGGCACACCGCCGCCACCGACCGGCGCAAGGCCCGGTGCTTGATGCCGTTGAGCCGGTCCCGCATCGCCGAATCCGTTGCGGGAGCAAGGATGCTGCGGTTGCCGAGAGCACGCGGACCGATCTCAGCGCGGCCTGAAAGCACCACTACCGGCTCACCTTTCCGGTGCAGCAACTCCGCCACTCCCCGCTCGTCGCAGAGCTGTCGGCGCCAGTTCTCCGGCACCCCGCAGACCCTGACTCGTGGACCGGAATACACACCCCACCGCAACGCCGGGCTACGCCCCTTCCGGAACATCTCACAGCACGCTGCACCGATGGCGGCGCCGGAGTCGTCGGGAAAGGGCGGAATCCAGGTCTCCTCGACTATCCCCTGCAGCTCCGAGTTCCACTTGATGTCGAGGGCGCTTTCCCCGGTGACAACAAGCTTCGATGGCAACGAAGAGGCCTGGCGTACAAGCGAACTCAATGCCAACCGCGCGCTCGAATCGGCCCGGAAAGTGGCGACCGACCGTACCTTTCCAGCCGCCGCGACAACATGGTAGAGCCGCGCGACAGCTCGACCGTCCCCCACCAGAACGAGCGCATCCTCCCCGCGTGCCGCGAACGGACTCGCGCAGTACCCACCCATGATGTGCTGGTCCACATGGTGATAGCTGATGTATTCGTCTGCGGCGGAACCGAATCCGTGACCACGAAAACGGTGCCGCGCCAGCGGTACGGTACGTCCGGGCCGATCCTGATACGGCGCGATCGTGAGTTCGACCGGGCAGCCGCCGACTAACGTCGCGATGCGTGCAGACTCGGTCGAATCCGTCTCCGGCACAGAACCATCCACCACGAACCGGTCGATATCAGCGGGCGTCAAGCCCTCCGATCGCAATATCGCGGCGACCTGTTCGAGATCGCCCAGCGGGTGGTGGCGCCTGCCGTTGCCCAGTTTCTCCAGCTCGATACCGAAAACCAGCCGGTCGTCCTCGATAACCGCGATCCCACCGTCGTGCGACACTCTGATTCCGCAGATCACCACGCCGAACCACTGTACCGACGTGGCGGCCGCCCACCGGCGGTGAGAATATCTGCCGCCGAGGCGTTTTCACTCCTCCGGGCTGTCGGGCTCCGCGTCCCCGCCGCCGCGGATCGTCCACAGCAGCCCCTCGAGCTCGTCGGGCTTGATGAGCACATCGCGCGCCTTCGACCCCTCACTGGGGCCGACGACACCGCGGGTTTCCATCAGATCCATCAGGCGACCGGCCTTGGCGAAGCCGACGCGCAGCTTGCGCTGCAGCATGGAGGTCGAGCCGAATTGTGAAGTGACGACCAGTTCCACGGCCTGGACGAAGACATCCAGATCGTCGCCGATATCGGGATCGACATCCTTCTTCTCACCGGCCTTGGCGGCGGTGACGCCCTCCTGGTATTCGGGTTCGGCCTGGTTCTTGGTGAAATCGACGACCCCGTGGATCTCCTCATCGGAGATGAACGCGCCCTGCAGCCGGGTCGGCTTGTTCGCGCCCATCGGCAGGAACAGTCCGTCACCCATACCGATCAGCTTTTCCGCGCCGGGCTGATCCAGGATGACTCGTGAATCCGTCAGTGACGAGGTGGCGAAGGCCAATCGGGACGGCACATTGGTCTTGATCAGACCGGTGACCACGTCCACCGAGGGGCGCTGCGTCGCAAGCACCAGGTGGATGCCTGCGGCGCGGGCCTTTTGGGTGATGCGCACGATCGCGTCCTCGACATCGCGCGGCGCGGTCATCATGAGGTCGGCGAGCTCGTCGACGATGGCGAGAATGTACGGATAGGGCCGATAGACCCGTTCGCTGCCCAGCGGCGCGGTAATGGCACCCGACTTGACCTTCTTGTTGAAGTCGTCGATGTGGCGGACCTTATTGGCCTGCATGTCCTGGTAGCGCTGTTCCATCTCCTCCACCAGCCAGGCCAGCGCGGCGGCGGCCTTCTTCGGCTGGGTGATGATGGGGGTGATGAGGTGCGGAATGCCCTCGTACGGAGTGAGTTCCACCATCTTGGGGTCGATGAGGATCATCCGGACCTCGTCCGGAGTCGAGCGCGCCAGCAGCGATACCAGCATCGAGTTCACGAAACTCGACTTACCGGAACCGGTCGAACCCGCGACCAGCAGATGCGGCATTTTCGCGAGATTCGCCGAGACGAAATCGCCCTCGATGTTCTTGCCGAGCCCGATCACCAATGGGTGGTGGTCATTTCGGGTCGAGGGGGCCTTGAGCACATCGGCCAGGCGCACCAGTTCGCGATCGGCGTTGGGTACCTCGATACCGACGGCGGACTTACCCGGAATCGGGGCCAGCAGCCGAACATTCTCGGTGGCAACGGCATAGGCGATATTGCGGGCCAGCGCGGTGATCTTCTCGACCTTCACGCCGGGCCCGAGTTCCACCTCGTACCGGGTGACCGTAGGGCCGCGCACGAAACCGGTGACCGCCGCGTCGATCTTGAACTGCACCAGCACCTCGGTGATCGCCTCGATCATCGATTCATTGGCGGCACTGCGCTTCTTGGGCGGATCGCCGTCGGTGAGCAGCGTCAATGGCGGGAGGGTGTAATCACCCTCGACCTCACGGTCGTTGATGAACTCCAGCTGCTTCGGCGGCGGTGGGGTCTGGTCCTCGACCTTGATCGGTGCGCGCTTCTTCGGCTTGGGCTTCTCTTCGGGCGCCGTCTCGGTAGCAATCGGTTTCGCATCGCGCAGTGGCGGTTCGCCCATGACCTCGGTGACCGCATCGGAGCCGCCGAATTCGTCGGGCGGGTAGTTCTCCTCCGGGGTGCGACCGCGCCGCTTCGACTTGCTACTGCGATGCAGCGGGAACCCGTCGGCATCGTAATTGGCCGGATCGAAATCGGATTCGCCGTCGTAGTCACCGTATTCGTCGCCGCCGCTGCCGGTGCCGAAGTACTCGCGCAACCGCTGCGGTACCTCGCGCACGGTGGTTCCGGTTACCAGCAGCACACCGAAAATGATGGCCAGCAACAGCATCGGCACCGAAAGCCAGGCGGTGAGCCCGCTGGTCAGCGGGCCGCCGACCACGAATCCGACGAAACCCGCTGCGCGCGAACGCCCGTGCGCATCGGTCGGCGATCCGGCGGCGATATGCCAGAGGCCCAGGACCGGCAGTCCGATCAGCAATCCGCCGAGTACCAGCCGCGGGCGGATCTCCGGACGTGCCTCGGTCCGCATCAGGACAATGGCGATTCCGGTGGCCACGAACGGCAATCCGGCCGATGCCGACCCGGACACCGCACGAATCGCCTCCTCGACCCAGTGGCCGATCGGCCCACCCGCCGAGAGCCATACCGCGGCCGCGATCACCGCGCTGAGGGCGATGAGGGCCAGTGCGATACCGTCGCGGCGATGCCCGTGTTCGATTTCGCCCGCCCGGCTCACGGCCCTGGTGGTGGCGCCGAGTCCGCGCGCGAGCATATTCCAGCCGCTGCTGATGCCGCGGCTGATGACCGCGAGCGGTGCGGTATCCGACTTGCGACGGACCGGGCGGCGCGCCGGTGTGGTGCGGGCGCGCGGTGCGGGCGAGCGACGTTGAGCGGTGGTGCGAGCCTGGCCCGAACGAGATGCCGCCGTGGTCCTCCCCCGAGCCGATCCCGCCCGCGCACGAGTGGTCGTGGAGCTGCGGGACTTACCTGCCATGGACTCAGGCTAGCCGCAAACGCCCCATCCAGACCATCAACCACACACGTATCGCACGTCTCTCCCCCGCCTCTCCGACTATTTGCCCTGATTACAAAGAGCGATCTATCTCTAGGACAGCCCGCACATCCGCCGGATCACCCGCGGTTTCGATCCGGACCTCATCGCGGCCGAAGGCGTGCAGCAGCAGTTCCGAGGGTTTGCCGGTCAGTGTCACCTGCGCCGTGCCGGACTTCGTATGCACCACGGCCCGCCTGCCGTCGGGAGTGGCCAGTTCGACGGTGACCGGCGCTTTGCGGTAGGCCATCCGGCCCATGCGACGCAGCGCCGACCACAGCTCGTCCTCCTCGGCGGCGGAGAAGTCACGCGGCTCCCAGCCGGGTTCGCCGCGGCGCACGTCCTCGTGATGGACGAACATCTCGGTCAGATTGACGAAGGCATCGAACGGTTTGAGCGGCGACCACCACGGCGGGCCGGAGCGCACATCCGCCAGCAGGTCCGGGAATGGCCGCCGCGCCGCCTTGGCCTGCACCGACTCCAGATATCCGGCGAACGGTTTCAGCATGATGCCGGGCGACGCGTCCGGGCGGCGTTCCCGAACTACCAAGTGCGCGGCCAGATCTCGCACCGTCCAGCTGCCGCACAGCGTGGGCGCGTCCGGCCCCACCGCGGACATCGTGTCCACCAGTGCCCGACGTTCCCGTTGCGCCATGCTCATCTGCCGAACATATCGGATACGGAGTCGGCGCGGCAGTCCGACTCCGACGGAGGCAGGTGTCAGACGCCGATGACCGTCGGCACGATCATCGGGCGGCGACGGTAGGTTTCGGCCACCCAGCGACCGACCACCCGCCGCACACTCTGTGCGATGCGGTGGGTATCGGTGACACCCTCACCGGCCAGTCGCAGCAGTTCGGCCTCGACTAGTTCCGCGGCATCGACGAGTGCGGTCGGATCATCGGAGAACCCGCGTCCGCTGATCTCGGGCGTGCTGACAGCCTTGCCGGTGGTCGAGTCGACCGCGAGGGTGATCGAGATGAACCCGCCCTCACCGAGCACCAGCCGATCCGAGAGCGTCGATTCACCGACATCACCGACCGAGAGTCCGTCGACATACACATGTCCGACCGGCACGCGCCCCACGATCGAGGCGATCCCGTCGACCAGGTCCACCACCACGCCGTCCTCGGCGAGCACCACCCGATCCTCCGCCACGCCGGTCGCCACGGCCAGCGCGGCATTGGCGCGCAGATGCCGCCATTCGCCGTGCACCGGCATGGCATTGGTGGGCCGCACCGCGTTGTACAGGTACAGCAATTCACCCGCGGACGCATGTCCGGAGACGTGCACCTTCGCATTCTGCTGGGTGATCACCGTGGCGCCGAGCCGCGACAGACCGTTCACCACCGCGAATACCGAATTCTCATTGCCCGGGATCAGCGAGGAGGCCAGCACCACGAGATCGTCGGAGCGGATATTGATCTGGCGGTGTTCACCGCGCGCCATCCGCGACAGCGCCGACAGCGGTTCGCCCTGCGAGCCGGTCGAGATGAGCACCAGCCGATCGCCAGGCAGGGTCGCGGCGACATCGAGATCGACGACCACACTGTCGGGCACCGTCAGATAGCCCAGTTCCTGCGCGATCTCCATATTGCGCACCATCGAGCGACCGATGAAACACACTCGCCGCCCGTATTTCTGGGCGACATCGACCACCTGCTGGATGCGATGCACATGGCTGGCGAACGAGGCGACGATCACCCGATGCCTGGCCTTGCCGATCACCGTATCCAGAACGCCGCCGATTTCGCGTTCCGGCGTGACGAAGCCCGGCACCTCGGCATTGGTGGAGTCCACCAGGAACAGATCGACGCCCTCGTCACCGAGGCGGGAGAAACCGGCCAGGTCGGTGAGGCGACCGTCCAGGGGCAGCTGATCGAGTTTGATATCGCCGGTGTGCAGCGCGACACCGGCGGGCGTGCGGATGGCGACGGCAATGGCATCGGGAATCGAGTGGTTGACCGCGAAGTACTCGCAGCCGAACGGGCCGTGCGTGGTGTGCTGGCCCTCGATCACCTCGACGAGCTTGGGACGCTGCCGGTGCTCGCGGCATTTCGCGGCCACCAGCGCGAGGGTGAATTTCGAACCGACGACCGGAATATCGGCCCGCAGGCGCAGCAGGAACGGCACCGCGCCGATGTGGTCCTCATGGCCGTGGGTGAGCACGATGGCTTCGACATCGTCCATCCGGTCCTCGATGGGCCGGAAGTCGGGCAGGATCAGGTCGACGCCGGGCTGCTGATCCTCCGGGAACAGCACGCCGCAGTCGACGATGAGCAGTTTGCCGCCGTATTCGAAAACGGTCATATTGCGGCCGATTTCGCCGATGCCGCCCAGGGCGAAGACACGCAGACCGTTCTTGGGCAGCTTCGGCGGGGTACCGAGCCGGTCGGCTGCTGCCCGCTCGGCGGGAGCCGACACGGGTTGCTCACCGCGTCCGCGTCCGCGCTGCTGACGGCCGCGCGCCGGTCTGCGGGGCTGCTCGGCCGGGGCCTTCAGCGCGGCCTTTTTCGCGGGGGCCTGCTCCGGCGCGGTCTGTCTGGAAGCGGTATCGGACTGCGCTGGATCGCCGACGTCGGATTGCGCTGTCCGATCGGGCTTTTCGGTGCTGACCGGTGGACGCTGCGCGGCGGGTTCGGGTGCGCCCGCGGGCCGGGTCGCGGTCCGGCGGGGGCGACGACCTGCTGCTTCAGTCATGACTGCACCTCACTACTGGTCGGTTCGATCATGTCTGACAATGCGGTGATTCTGATTCGCTCACTCCTCATGAAAGCACCCCTGCCAGCCGGAGGTCGGCGGCGAGGGCATCGAGTTGTTCGGTGGTCGGCATCAATTGCGGCAGGCGCGGCTCGCCCGCATCCACACCGAGCAGACGCAGCCCGCCCTTGCTCATCGCGACGCCACCAAGTCGCGACATCGCGGCGTTCAACGGCAACATGCCAGCATTGATCTCGCGGGCGCGCACCACGTCACCCGCGGTGTAGGCCTCGAGCAGGGCGCGCAGCCGCTCGGGCACGAGATGTCCGATGACACTGATGAATCCGGTCGCGCCGACCGAAAGCCACGGCAGGTTCAGCGCGTCGTCACCGGAGTAGAAGGCCAGATCGGTATTCGCGATGAGATCCGCGCCCGCGTTCAGATCCCCCTTGGCATCCTTGACCGCGACGATGCGCGGATGCTCGGCGAGTTTGCGAATGGTGTCGCTGGCAATGGGAACCACCGAGCGCGGCGGAATGTCGTACAGGGTGACCGGCAGGTCGGTGGCATCCGCGACGGCGGTGAAATGCGCGATCAGGCCGTCCTGGGTGGGCCGGGAGTAGTACGGCGTCACCACGAGCAGGCCGTGCGCGCCCGCACGCTGGGCATTGCGGGCGAGTTCGATCGAATGCGCGGTGTCATAAGTGCCCGCGCCCGCGATCACGGTGGCGCGAGCGCCGACGGCGTCGACGACGGCACGCAGCAGATCCGCCTTCTCTGATTCGGTGGTGGTCGGCGATTCCCCGGTGGTACCGGAAATCGCCAGCAAATCGACGCCGCGGTCGACCAGGCGGGCCGCGAGCGCGACCCCGGCATCGACATTGAGCTTGCCGTCGACACCGAAGGGAGTCACCATCGCGACACCTACTGTGCCGGACGCACGCAGCTCCGTAGGCGTCGATTCACCGTTCGTCATGGTCAGAAAGGCTACCCGCTCCCGGGAACAGCCTCGACACCCTCATCGCCGAACGGCCTGCCACGGCGACTGATTCACCTCGCAGTACTCGATCATGATGTCAAATCCACCCTTGAATGACGCCATTAATGGCGTCACACTGATGTCATGGATTTGAACAAATACACCGCACAGCTACGCGAGGACCTCATCGCGGCCGCCGCGCTCGGCGACGAAAAGACCCAGGCCACCGCCGCCGCCCTGGCCGCTGCGACAGAAAGTTCGGCACGATTGGCGCTGCTCGCGGCGCTATCGGACCTCGCCGCTGAGGTCAGCGCAGAGCTCGGCGACCGCACAGTTCACGTCTCGGTGAACGGCACCGATGCGACCGTCGACGTCCGAAAGAATCCGGCGGCGGAAAACGAGCATCCTACGATCGAGGAGATGACCGGCGATATCAGCCGAGTCACCCTGCGGATGGTCGAGCAATTGAAGTCCAAGGCCGAGGAAGCCGCTGCGGCCAGCGGGGTTTCGCTGAACTCATGGCTGTCGAATGCCGTCAGCGGTGCGCTGCGCGACCAGATGCGCGGCTACGGACCCAAGCGCGACAGCTGACTTGGATGCCACTTCGGTACCGCTAACTATTGCAAGCAGACCCGGTGGCTGATTCAATCGCGGACCGACCGGCCTTCAGCCTGGACTATCGCCGCGCGCCGGTGCACCGGTTTCCCGCCGCCCACGATGACGCGCTCAACGGTTACCTGTGGTTGCTCGCTCGCGGAGAGGACATCGTCGTCATGGGTGATTCGGCGGGCGGACATCTCGCGCTCGGGTTGTGTGTGCAGCTGCGTGAGCTGGGGCTCGGACAGCCGAGGGCGGTGGTCGCGTTCTCGGCGCTGGTCGACTCGACCTGGACGTTGTCGCGGGAGCGCGAACAGCACGTCGATGACGCGTTTGTGCGAGTGCGGGCGGCGCAGAAGTTGACCGAGCTCTATACCGGCTCGGACCACTTCGACGACCCGCGGCTGAATGTGCTGGGTGCGGTCGGGCCGGATCTGCCGCCGATCCTGTTGCGGGCAGGCGCCGCCGAGGCGCTGTGGAGTCGCAGTCCACGCGGAAACCGAAATCGGACTGAGCAGTTCACAACAGCGGCGCGAGATCGCCGCGATCGCCGATCACCACCTCGTCGAGTTCGAGCCAGTCGGCCATCTCACGCAGCGCATCGGTGAGTGCCCGCGCCGTCTCCGGCGTGCTGTAGCCCGGTTCGGCGAAGGCACCTGGCACCAGTAGCCTGCCTGACGCACGCTCGGCACGTAGGTCGACCCGTCCGACGAGTTCTCCGTTCAGGAGAAACGGAAATACGTAATACCCGTGCACTCGTTTGGGTTCCGGCGTGTAGATCTCGATTCGGTAGTGGAAATCGAAGATCCGCTCGGTGCGGGTTCGGAAGAAGATGAGCGGATCGAAGGGGCACAGCAAGGCCGCGCCCTCGATTCGGCGCGGTGTCGAGGCACCGGCGCGCAGATAGGCGGGTTTCCCCCAGCCCGCCACCTCGACCGGTTCCAGCTCTGCCGCATCGACCAACTCCGCGATGGCCGGTTCGGTTTGTGAGCGATGCAGGCGGTAGTAGTCGCGCAGGTCGGTCTCGGTCGCGACGCCCAGTGCGGTGGCCGCGCGCAGTACCAATTCCCGTACCGCCTCGGCCTCGGATACGTTGCGCACCAAGATCTCCGGCGGGATCACTCGCTCGGCCAAGTCGTAGTGGCGGGTGAACCCGACCCGCTTGTCGACCGAGAGCGCCCCTGCCGCGAACAGCGCCTCGCAGATCATCTTGGTGTCGCTGAGATTCCACCAGGAGCCCTTGGGACGCGGCTTGTCCAGCTCGAGGTGGCGCTCCACTTCACCGGCGGTGGCGGCACCGAACTCGGTGATGACGTCGAGAATGTCCTTGCCGAGGGTGGGATTGCGTTCGGTCACCCGGCGCATGCCGCTCCAGCGTCCGTGTTCGTATTTCCGCATCCGCCAGCGCATGAGCGGCCAATCCTCGACCGGGATGAGCGCGGCCTCGTGCGCCCAGTACTCGACCAGCCGCCGCGGGCGGCGCACACCATTGCTCCAGACGGCCTCGTCCAGCACCGTCCGGTCGTAACCGCCGATCCGGCTGAAGACCGGCGCGTAGTGCGCGCGCACCACCGCCGATACCGAATCCAGTTGCAGCAATTGGGTTCTGCCGAGCACATCGAGGATCGTCCGCCGGGTCGGCGCGGTCGGTTTGCGCCGCCCGAAACCCTGCGCGGCCAGCGCCGTCCGACGCGCCGCGACCGCACTCATCGTCCGCATGATCACGACAATGCCATGGGGGTACGACAGGTTACGTCGAGACCGAGACCTCGCCCGCGGTATCGATCTCGGTGCGCCGATCCCGATCCGGTGCGTTCGCGAGCACGGTGGCCAGTACCCGTCGGCCCATCGGCAATACCCGAACGGTCACCGAACCGGCATTGGCGGCATCCAATTCCCGGGTCGCCGATTCGATCACCTGCTGGCGCACCCACTTCGGCACCCCGGCGAATCCGCCGTCGTCGAGCAGCACCACCTCGACCCCGCGCGAACGTGCGCCGCGGGCGGCACTGCTCAATTCGTCGGTCACCAATTGCGGTGCGCGCAGACCGTCCCGGAGTTCGGCCTCCAGCAGCCTGCACTCTTCGCGTTCGCCCGCGGTGAGTTCGGCGCCGTCGGCGATGCGTTCCAGAATCGGCCGCGCCACCTTGTCGAGCCGGGCCAGCTGCCGATCCCGTTCGCCGTTCTGCGCGGCCATGGTCGCCTCGGCGGCCGCGCGCATGGTGGCCTCCTCGCGCAGCAGCCGCAGCGAGCGCTGCATCGGCCGCATGACCGCCGCGCCGATCGAGACCCCGGCAACCGTGGCGATCGGCACGATGGATCCGACCACCACCCGCAGGCCGTTCGTCGCGCCGACCACCGCGATCACCGCCGCGATGCCCGCGACACCGCACCACGCCGCGCCCAACCGGCCACGGACCACCAGCACCGCGAGCACATAGGACGAAGCGAATGCGGTCCAGACCTGCTTGGACATGCCGTGGTCGATACTCACGGTGGTCAGCGCCGCCGCGATCGGACCGGCCGCGGCCACTGCGATGGCGGCGGGCAGCGGCAGCGGATCGACCGGGATCACCAGAACCAGCACTCCGGCCCCGGCCACCATCACCAGCGCGGTCGCGGCCAGCAGCAGCGGCGATTCGGCGAAATTGCGCACCATGTACAGCAGGATCGTGGCCTCGAAGATGACCAGGAACAGCCAGGCGGACCGGTCTCGCAGCCCGAGCAGATCGCGCAGGCCGAATTCGTTTTCGGTGTCAGCCATCGCCACCCCAGACCAAGGTCACCGTGGTTCCCTCCCCCGGTTGGGATTCCACGAATCCGGCGCCGCCTGCCAGCTGACGCATCCGGCCGAGGATGCTGACCGAGACGCCGAGCCGATCGGCGGGCACCCGGTCCAAATCGAAACCCGCGCCGTCATCGCGGAATACGACGCGGATACCGCCCGCACTGATCGTCACGGTGACGGTGCGCTGCACGGTGCGGCCCGCAACGGTGGCGTGGCGCAGACTATTTCGCGCCGCCTCGGCCAGGGCGGCGGCGATGGTGCCCGCCGCGTGCACCGGCAGGCGCAGGTCGTCGAGTCCGGCCCAGCGGCGCGCGGTGAATCGGATGCCCGGATTCACCTCGTGGATAGCCGAGCGCAGGAAGCCGATCGCCGATTGCGCGTCCAGTCGGTCGGGTTCGGTATTGGTGCCGCGGCATTCGTCGAGTTGTTCCAGCGTGCGTTCGGCCTGACCGCGCAGCACCGGCGATTCGGCGCCCGCCCGTGAGGCGTCGAGCAGGGTCGACAGCACCGCGTCGTGGATCAACGCGGCGAAGCGGGCGCGCTCACGATCGCGTGCCGCGGCACCGGCCACGGCGGCCGCGCGGCGGCTCGCGATCACCGATTCCCGGTCCACCCGTGCGGCCGCCGCGAGTGCGTAGACGCAGCACCACAGGAACAGTGCGCACAGGCCTGCGGCCCTGGCGAAATCGCCGATCAGCGACCAGACCGTCGCATCGGGCAGCACATATCGGTTCGCCACTGCCGCGGTAGCAGCGCCGACCAGGAGATAGCAGGTCGCCAGCGCCGGACGCCAGGCCAATACGGCCGCGAGCACGCCGAGCGCGATCACCCGATACATCCACACCGATGTGGTGTCGGTCAGCGGCACGGCATAGATGAACGGCATGGTCGTAAGCGCCGCAAGATAACTCAGCGCGGCCGCACCGGCCACCACGCGAATCGCCCTGCGGCCCATGGTGAACGAGACGACCGCGAGCACCGGGAACCAGCCGAGCGCCACGCCGACCACCAGGCTCGCCCACGGGCCGGAGACGAATTTGGCCTGGTCGGCGATGTCGGGTAGTTCGACGATCGCGACGATCACACCGGCGATTCCGACGGCCAGGCCCATCCGGCGCAGAATGCGATCCGAGGCCGCTTCGATAATTTTCTCCCTGGACACCGCGGTCCGCCCACGGCGCCACCGACTCGCCCGGAACGGGTCGGCGGAGCTCGCAGTGGCTATCGAGGTGTCCAGCGCGCTGGACGCGGTCATCCGCGGGGATGCCGCTCGGGAACCGGCAGCCATCCGTCCTCTACCGCCCGCTTGTAGAGGTCGGTCTTGGTGGGAGCCGGACGACCCGCATCGGCGTACTTCTGCCGGATGCGCCCCAGATAATCGTTGACGGTCTGTTCGGACAGACCCGTCAGCCGCGCGACGCGGGAGGCCTTCTCACCGGAGGCGTAGAGGGTGAGCACCTCTTCCTGGCGCGGGCTCAGACCGACGTCGGACAGTTGCGGATCGCCGTCGATGGCGGCGGCCCAGTCGGTGGTCACCACCTGCTCACCCGAGGCGGCGCGGCGCACCGCCGCGACCACCGTCGGCACATCCTCGGATTTGCGCACCACGCCGAGCACACCGGCCTTCGCCGCGGCGCGCACCAGGAACGCGTTGTCCGCGCCGGTGAATACCAGGACCTCGACGCCGCGGTTGCGCAGCGCGCGCACATTGTCTTCGGGCGAGGATCCGTCGGCCAGTCGAAGATCGAGCACGACCAGATCCAGCGGAGCGCTATTCTCCGCCGCCGCAAGCAGCTCCGGCACGGTCCCCGCTGTCAGCACCAGATCGAGATCGGGTTCCGGCGCCAGCATCGCGGCAAGCCCGATCGCCACCGATTCGTGGTCTTCGACCAGCCCGATCCGGCGCGGTGCTGTTTCGCCCCCTTCGGCCCACATCACCTCGATACTCCGTTCCCGAGCAAACTCGTCACATCCCCGCCGCTACAACGTCGCCTCGTAGTATGCCCGGATCCGCCGGATACCGGTCAGACACCAAAATTCGGGGGACGCGCATTACCCCATGAGCTGCGCCGCAACGGTCGCGCCGAGTTCCCAGCACTGCTGGATCTCCTCCTTACCGGGCGCGCCCATCACGATGACCGGCGCGGCAACCTGCTCCCAGCCGAGTCCGGTGGTCACGCTTCGCACGCCCCGTTCGGCCCCCTCGGTGCCTTCATTGCCGTGCAGATAGAAGCCGAACGGCCGACCGCGCGTCGAATCGAGGCACGGGTAGTAGAACGTGTCGAACGCATGCTTGAGCGCGCCCGACATATAGCCGAGATTCGCCGGGCTACCGAGCAGATAACCATCGGCGGCCAACACATCACTCGCGGTGACCGCGAGTGCGGCCCTGCGCTCGACCTCCACCCCCTCGATCTCCGGATCCGTCGCTCCCGAGACCACCGCCTCGAACATCGCCTGCATATGCGGTGACGGAGTGTGATGAATGATCAGCAGCCGTGGCACATCCAGCAGCGTACTGCCGCCTCGAACTCGAGTCGGATCTAAGGGCCCTCAGCTATTGACTGGCGACAAAATAGGAGGAAAATAAAGGTTTACACCAGAAAACCGGAAGTGCTGAACTGTCGGCGGAGACGTCCAAAGGCATGGGAGACATTTTCGAGGATCTGGCCAGGCCCCCGGCAAGCCAGTCGAATATCGGAGCTGTCAGCGACGACTGAAACTCATGAATTCGATGGAGACTACCGGGGACTGCTCTGTGTGGGGGGTTCTTTTTGCTCGAGCGCCTGTTCCCGACGGCTCAGGGAGCGCCGTCGATTCCAGCTATTCGGGCGACATCACGACGTATCCCGATGACGCACATATCGCGCCCACGACAATGCACTGATGGCGCAGCCTCGACGTCTGCCTCCACCACTACATGGTGATCATCCATCCAGGCTCCAGCTTGCTCGGCGCGCGGGGTCGGCGACAGGGGCGAGGAATCGCTCGGCACAGGACCTCGGAGCCCACGCGCTGGTGGCGGGGGCTTCCTGGTGTTCGGGTGCGCCAATGCATGGTGATCGGCTGACCGGATTCTGGGTGGGCACAATGTGGCCATGGGTCAGGGGTTGTGATCCAGTTTTTCCAAAGCTACTGCGCGGCGCATGGTTTCGCGGGCTCGGGTGCGGTCGCCAGCGTAGTCGTAGGCGCGGGCCAGGCGGTAGGAGACGCGCCAGTTATCGGGGTCGGCCTCCCATTCCTGTTTGACCTTGTTGAAGAGTTCGTCCGCGGCGGCTCGTTCGATGCGGCCGGACGGGCGGCGCGGGAGGTTCGAGGTGTCGAGTTCGAGGCCCTCGTCGTGGATGCGGCGGGCCAGGTGTTGGTGCGCCAAGGCCGCGCGGACGGTTGCGACGACGATCCAGACGCCCAGCAGCGGCAGGATCAGGACGCCGATGCCGATGACGACGGCCGCGAGGTCACCGGAAGCGATGAGGCTGAGCGCGATGCGGCCGAGCAACACGAAGTAGAAGCCGAGCACGACGACCAGGGCGGCGATGAATGCGACGACCTTGCGGACGTCGGTGCCGCGCGTGTCGGTGTCCGAGCCCTGGTCTTCCGGCTGGACCGGTTCCGGTGTCACAGATCCAGGAACGGGTCGAGCCCGACGGTCAGGCCTGGGCGATTGGCGATCTCGCGGACGCCGAGCAGTACGCCGGGGGCGAAGGAGGAGCGGTCGATGGAATCGTGGCGGATGGTGAGGGTTTCGCCCTGGGTGCCGAAGAGCACCTCCTGGTGTGCGACGAGTCCGGCCAGGCGCACCGAATGCACCCGCACGCCGTCGACATCGGCGCCGCGCGCGCCCTCGAGTTCCTGGGTGGTGG
The DNA here is from genome assembly GCF_001613225.1 of Nocardia pseudovaccinii NBRC 100343. Taxonomy (GTDB): domain Bacteria; phylum Actinomycetota; class Actinomycetes; order Mycobacteriales; family Mycobacteriaceae; genus Nocardia; species Nocardia pseudovaccinii. Next base: position 3,693 of record NZ_BDBY01000218.1, on the reverse strand, counting down.
CGTCGGGGCTGCGGCCGACTCCGGCCTTGTCCCGCGCGGCGGCGATCAGGCCCGCGGTGCGATATGCGGTGCCCGAGGGCGCGTCGACCTTGTTCGGGTGATGCAGTTCGATGACCTCGACCGAATCGAAGAACCGCGCCGCCTGCTCGGCGAACCGCATGGACAGCACGGCGCCGATGGCGAAGTTCGGGGCGATGAGCACACCGGTCTCCGGCCGCCCGGCCAACCAGCCGCGCACCTCGTCCAGACGCCCCTCATCGAATCCGGTGGTCCCGACGACCGCGTGAATGCCGCGTTCCACCAGGAACTTCAGATTTCCCATCACCACATCGGGATTGGTGAAGTCGACGACCACCTGCGTACCCGACTCGGTGAACGACTCGAGCGAATCGTCCTTGTCGACGGTCGCGACCAACTCCAGATCGTCGGCCGCCTGCACCGCCGCACAGATCGCCTGACCGACTTTCCCCCGCGCACCGAGCACTCCGACCCGAATGGTCACCGCACCTCCTAATTCCACCAACGACCCCGCCAGCCTATCGACCCCGCTCCCCTTCCGGTCCGCTGACCTCCGGTGATCGGCGACACGCAGCTCAGGCGCCTGCCATATTCCCGGCCATCCGCTCCAGCAGGCGAACGGTCTCGACGTACTGGCCGTCGGTGATGCCGTCGAGCATGGCGCGGCGGCGCTTGCCGATCAGGGTGAAGGCTTGGTGGTGGGTGGTGCGGCCGGTGTCGGTCAGGGCGAGGGTGCCCGAATCGTCGCTGATGTCACCGCGATCCACCAGCTGCGCGAGTTGGACACCCCACTCCGAAGGGGAGTTCCAGAAGGGGGCGAGGCCGTCGCGGACGTCGGCGGCGGGGCGGGGACCTTCGGCGAGTGAGTTGAGGATCTGCCAGTGGCGGCGGGTCAGACCGGACGCGGCGAGATCGTCCTCGAAGCGGGCGTCGATCCGGCGATCCAGTTCCTTGAGCCAGTAGCCGATCGGACGTAGTGCTGCCATCGTTCCTCCAAAGCATGTAGAATTACAACTACATGTAATATGACATGAAAGTGGGCCCGATGGAAGAGCGCGATGCGGTGACCGCGGCCGTCGAGGCGGCGATGGTGCGGATCCGGCGGCGGCAGACCCGCGGAGCGCTCGGCAAAGATTCGCCGGTGCCGATCGCGGTGTTCCGGGTGCTGGACGCGGTAGCAGGCGCGAATGCGGACACCGTCGGAACCCTGGCCCCGACATTGGGCGTCGATCAGCCACGCGCGAGTCGCCTTGTCGCCCAGGCGGTTTCATCCGGCCACCTGGAGCGGGTGGCGGATCAGCAGGATGGCAGGCGAGCGGTCCTACGACTGACCCCCGCCGGACGTTCCGCCGTAACCGCGGCGCGCGACGGCCGCCGCCGCGCCATGGCGGCCGCGATGGCGGACTGGACCGACCGTGAGCGCACCGAATTCGCCCGCCTGCTCGGACGATTCGTCGACGCACTCGACGAACACCCTGGTCCGCGCAACTGAAAAACCCTGTACAGACCCCGCGAGAGAGGAAACACTGCCGCGCTAATCGAACACAATGACCTGCCGCAGCGCATGCCCGGCAGCGAGCTCATCCATAGCGCGGTTGATTTCGTCCAATCCGACGTGCGAGGAAACCAGCTTCTCGACGGGCAACCGACCCTCGCGCCACATCCGAACGTACTCCGGGATATCGCGGGAGGGCACCGCCGAGCCCAGGTAGCTGCCGACGATGGTGCGGCCCTGCGCGACCAATGCGAGGGGCGAAACGCTCGCACGGGCATCGGGGGCAGGCAGTCCGACGGTAACGGTCGTGCCGCCGGGTCCTGTTGCGGCCACGGCGGTTTCGAAGGCGCGCACATTGCCCGCGGCCTCGACCACGACATCCGCCTGGATGCCATGTTCCGCGAGTTCGACCGGTGTATATGCGGCGCTCGCACCGAGTTCCTTTGCGAGAGAGAGCTTTTCCGGCACGGTATCGACGGCGATCACCTCGTGCGCACCGAGCGAGACCGCGACGAGTACCGCCGCCATGCCGACGCCGCCGAGCCCCACGACCATGATCCGGTCTGCCGCACCGGGTTTCGCGGAGTTGAGCAGCGCACCACCACCGGTGAGCACCGCGCAGCCCAGTACCGCGGCGACCTCGGGCGGGACATCGGCATCGACCGGAACCACCGATCGGCGATCGACGACAGCGTGCGTCGCGAAAGCGGACACGCCGAGGTGATGATGCACCTGCGCACCCTCGCGGTGCAGCCGCCGTCCACCGTTCAACAGCTCACCCGCATTGTTGGCAACGCTGCCCGGCCCACACGGCGTGCGGCCGTCACTGGCACAGCCCGCGCACTCACCGCAGCGCGGCAGGAAGGTCATCACCACGCGCTGACCCACCGCGAGATCACTGCCACCGGGCCCGATCGCTTCGACGATGCCCGACGCTTCGTGCCCGAGCAGCATCGGCACCGGTCGCACCCGGTTTCCGTCCACCACCGACAGGTCGGAATGACACAGCCCGGCGGCCTCGATCCGCACCATCAGCTCACCTGGACCCGGCTCCCCCAGATCCAGCTCACAGACGGTGATCGGCACCGACTCGGCGAACGGCGTGGGCGCTGCGATCCGCTCCAGGACCGCCCCTCGAATCTTCATTCCACGACGCTACCGCGCAGCGTCACAGACAGGGCAACATGGCCCGCATCATTCGAGGGTGGCACCATGGAGCGCGATTGGCTACCCTCGACGCCCGTGACGGTGCTCCCGTAGGCCGCCTTGTACCGAGCCCGGGGTCGGGACCGTCACGACACAAGGAGAAATCCCCTGGTCCACCCGTCGCCCGACCACCACCCCTCACGGAATCGCTCCGCGATGCCCTCTGTTCAGTTCAATCACACCATTGTCGGCTGTCGCGACAATCGGGTGTCCGCCGAATTCTGGTCGGACATCCTTGGTTTGGAACTAGGAAAAGAGTGGGGCCCGTTCATCCCGTTGCCGACCGGTAATGGAGTCACCTTCGACTTCGCGAACGTGCCACCGCACATCACCGAAATCCAGCCCCAGCACTACGCATTCCTGATCTCCGAGGCCGAGTTCGACGCGGCCTACACCAAGATCCAGCGCTACAAAATCGAGCATTGGGCCGACCCCCGGCAACGGGGCGTCAACGAGATCAACCACAACGATGGCGGTCGCGGCGTCTATTTCCTCGACCCCAGCGGTCACTTCTTAGAGTTGATCACGGTCCCGTACGGCGGTTGGCCGACGTAACCCGACCGTCACGCCGTGGCGGTCGGCGGCCACGGATTCGGTTTGACGCTGGTCGGTTTGCGGGTGGGCACGTCATCCCAGTCGAAATGCGTGCCCACCCACGCCTTCGGCCGATCGAAATGGATTTCCCGGGCGGCGAAACGCGTGCCGAGGAAAGAGATGTCGCCGAAGAAGTCGCCCTCGGTGAAGTCTACCGTGCGTCCGCCGAGGACGGTGCGCGGGAATCTGATACCACCGTGGAATTCGGCCTGCGAGAAGTCGGTTTCGCGAGTGCCCCTGTTGCGTAGTCGATTCGGCGCGCCGATCTTCGCCTCGTCGAAGGCGGTAAGAGTGGCGTAGAACTGCGCGGCCTTGAATGTGATACGGGGGCTTGTGCATTCGGCGCGATCGAAGGCGATGTGCTCCCCGTCCAGGACGGC
>NZ_BDBY01000217.1 GCF_001613225.1 Nocardia pseudovaccinii NBRC 100343 | reverse complement strand
GATACCACCCGGCTCGCGCCTTTCGCTGCGATCCGTCCAGAACTCCGTCCGATCGAACAACGCGAGGCCATCTCGAAAGGTCGCCCCACGAAAGGTGAGATGCCGACCGGCGAAGGTCGCGGACTCGAACGAGGTCTGACCGATGAACACGGTTCCTGCGAACAATGTGTGCCGTCCCCGGAAGACCGCGCACCGAAAGTCCGCCTCCTCGATGACCGCCCGGCTGAAGGCGAAGGTGCACTGCGACCACGAGATCTGCGCCGACCGCTGCAGATGTTGCGCGATTACTCGCACAATCGCGCGACGTACCTCCCGGTCATTGCTTCGGAATTGGTAGACCCGCTCGACGCTGACCCCGGCCTCCTCAGTCGATTCGGAGCGCGAGACAAGATGATTCGACCCATCGGCCGGTTCGTACGGCAACTGCAAATACCCGCACAACACATCGATGCACTGCTGCCTGCGACTCGGCGCCGAGAACTCGTCCGCCACCCCCGCCATCGCATACACCCCGGCGATCCGAACAGCCGGGTCCGCATCCCCCAACTGCCGCGCCGCCGCACCGAACAACTCTGCGAACCGCCCACGCTCCAGATCCCGCTGCCGCCGATACGCCACCACCAGCGCGACCGCTCCGCCAACCCCGGCGGCCACCGACAGCGCGATCTTGGTGAGGTCCAATTGATTCGGCGTCTCGGCCTTCGCACCCAGGAGCCACCACAACAACCACCAGGTCAGCCCGGCAATCACCAATCCACCGACAACCGCGCCCACCACCGCGAGCAACAGCGCCGCGCGGTGTAGTCGGTTGCCCAACCGCCCCCATCGCATCATCGAATGGTAGCGGGATCGTCGCTCGCAGACTACCCGGCCAGATCAGCTACCCTGCGCCCCTTACCTTTTCGAATGGGATTCATGACGCGCGACAGGTGACCGATCCGATGGTCACGGCAGCTCGGTCACGCGCGGCTCGGATCGGCTACTGGCCGAACCGGCCGCGCAACTGTTCGGTCATCTCCCACAGCCGCCGCGCGGTGGCCACGTCGTAAGACTGTGGAGACGACCGGACAGGGTTGAACCTGTTGTAGTACGAACCACTTTCGATGTCAGAGCCGGTGGCCAGTTCGATGATCGGCGCCGCCCCCTTGGCCGTCGGAAGCGAGATGGCGTGCATGGCCGCTACCCGCAGGCGCGGGAACTGCCGTCCGAGATCGGAGCGAACCATTCCAGGATGCAATGCGAGGATGGCCAACTCGGGATGCCGACGCTGTAATTCATAGCTGAACAACAGATTTGCCAATTTGCTGCGGCTATAGGTGACGAACGGATCGTAGTGACGTTCGCTGCCGAGGTCGGTGAGGTCGAGATCTATTGCACCCGAGCGGAACAGCGCCGCGCGATGGCCCTCGGAATTGACATTCACCACTCGCCCGGCGCCGCGCTGCAACAGCGACAGGAGAACGCCGGTCATCGAGAAGGGCGCCAGATGGTGCACGGCGAAGTTCAGCTCGACGCCCTCCGCGGTGACCTCTCGGTCGGGCACCATCACTCCGGCGTTGTTCACCAACGTGTCCACGGTGTCGGTGACCTGGACGATCTGCGCTGCGGCACGGTCGATTCCGGCCGCCGTGGCGACATCGGCGGTGATCACGGTGGCATCCGGCAACTCGGCGCGCAATTCGGCGGTGCGGCGCGGGTCCCGCCCGATGAGAATCAACCGGTGTCCGTCGCGCGCCAGCCGCCGCACGGCATGCCTGCCCATTCCAGATGTGGCCCCGACGAAGACGATGGTTCGTAATACCGATGCGCTCATGCCGCAGCCGCCGCACGAGATGCCGAGCGCAGCCCGTAGACGGCGGAGATCACGCGTTCGCGCAGCGATACGGGCAGGTGGACCAGCAGCGCGAAAGTGCGGACTCCGGTTCCAGCGGCATAGTGTCGCTTGGGCTTTCGCGTCGTCACCGCCTGCACCACCGCTCGCGCGACCGGACCGACCGGACCGAGTCGCATGCGTGCACCGGCCGCCGCGACGGACTCGAGCTGGCTGCGGTAGAGCGCGACGCGCTCCGGATCGGACTCGGCAAACGCTTGCTGTGCACCCAGTTCCGCTTTGGCGAAGATCTCGGTGCGAGTGCCACCCGGCTCTACGAGAACCACCGGAATATTCCAGGCGGACAGTTCCAGCCGCAGTGCATTCGACCACGAGGCCAGAGCCGCCTTACTGGCCGAAATGGGCGCCATGAACGGTATCGGGAGGCGTGCGGTCGGCGCACTGATATTGACGATGCGGCCTCGGCCCGCGCGCACCAGCGGCAGAAACTCTCGGCAGACGTAGGCCGGGCCGAGCGTGTTCACGTCGAACTGGCGGCGCAGCTGATCGGGCGTTACCAGCTCGAGCGGCCCCTGCACGATGATTCCGGCGTTGTTGATCACCGCGTGCAGCCCCTCGGAGCCGACCTGCTCGGCGACTGCGGCAGCCGCGCGGGCCACACTGTCGGGATCGGTGACATCCATTGCCACCGAACGAATTTCGACGGAAACATGACTGGGCGCCGTGGAGTGCACACCCGCATAGACGGTATAGCCCCGCTGGATCAGCAGATCGGTGACCGCGGCGCCGATACCGCCGGTGGACCCGGTAATGAAAACATTGCCCTGACCGTGTTTCGGCACGGCTCCTCCAGATGTTCGAATCAACATGTTACTTTGAACAGGTGAATGCGAAGGAAGCCTCTCAGATGCCTTACGACATGTCAATAGGAACATGTCCACATGAACACAACGCGGGTGATCAACCGTGTCACTGAGGCATGCCCTGCTGGGACTACTTGCCGAAAACCCGGCAAGCGGGTGGGATCTGAGCCAGCGATTCGACGAGGTACTGGGTTCGGTTTGGCCTGCCGGGCATCCACAGATCTACAGCGAGCTGCGCAAACTACAGGAGAACGAATACATCGCCGTCGACGCCGAGGGCCCGCGCGGACGCAAGGACTACCGGATCACCGAGGCGGGGCTGACCGAGGTCAGGCGCTGGCTGACCGAGACCGAGGTAGACCACACCATTCGATTGGAACCGCTGCTGCGTTCAGTGTTCTTCTGGCTGATGACACCCGAACAGGTGGCCGAGCACCTCGACCGCGAGGCCGCCTACTACCACGGCCTCGCGGAGAACTACCGCAAGATCGCCGCCGCCAAGGACCGCGGCGAATACGGTCGAAGCCCGCAGACGGATTCGCTGCGCATCGCCGCCGAGGCCGGAATCCGGCTGTCCTCGGCGCTCGGCGAGTGGGCGGACTGGACCAAAGCGCGCCTGTCGCAGGAGTCGCCAGACGAGTAGCGCCGAATCGGCTATCCCTGCGCCCCTTGCGTTTTCGCTTCCTGATTCCGGCGCAGTCCGAGCCCCGCCGCCACCAGGCACGCGGAGGCGACCGCACCGACGAACCATGGGAACACCTCACTCAGACCCCATTCGGTGGCTGCCCAGCCTGCGAGGATGGTCGGCAGCGCCATGGCGGTGTAGGCGAGCAAGTAGTACGCCGACATGGTCTCGCCGCGCTTGTGTTGCGGCACAACCTCGGACAGATGCCGTAGCGAACCGCCGAAGCCGAGTCCGAAGGTCGCGCCGAGCAATACTCCGGCCAGCAGTACCACTACCCAGTTGCCGGTGTGCAATGCGGGCACGGTGAGCACCAGCGCCACCGCCATACCGGTATCGCCGCCGATTGCCGCGCGCCGCGCCGGAATTCCGGTCGCGAACAGCTGGGCCGTGGCACCGGCCACCGCGGTCGACGCGACGACCGCGCCACCGAAGACCAGATTGTGGATGCCGGTCTCCGCAGAGGCGAGCGACGGATACAGCGACAGCAGCACGCCCAGCACCGACCAGGCCGCCATCACACCCAGCGCGGAGAACCAGAAGTCACCGCGAATCTCCTGCGGCACCGCTGGTTTCGCGATGGTGATGCGACCGGCGATCCGAGCGGTGTGCGGTTCCCGCAACGCGATGACACCGACGCCGATGAGCAGGCACACCACCGTGATGACGACATACGGCATGCGCAGCGGATGCGGGGCGTACTGCGCCAGCAATGCCGAGCCCAGAATCGCCACGGCCATACCGACATTGAAGGCAACACCACTGAGCTGACCGGACCGCGCACCGTTCTTCGGCCGCAGATCCAGCAGTGCCGCGGCACCGGCGACCACCGTCGAGCCGACCGCCAGCCCGTGCAGCGCCCGCGCGACCAACAGCATCGCCACATTGTCGGCCAACAGGAACACCACCAGCCCGATGATCATGGTGGCGAATGCGCCGAGCAGCACCGGCCTGCGACCGACCACGTCGGAGATGCGACCGGAGACCAGCACCGCGGCCAGCGCCGCGAATGCGTACACCGCGAAGACAAAGGTCGTCGTGAGCGGCGTGAAATGCCATTCCTTCTGGTACATGCCGTACAGCGGCGCTGGTACCCCGGAGACGCCGAGCGCCACCCCACTCGCCGCCAGAATCAGCGCATAGGCCCAGCGCTGAGGGGTCTGCTGGTCGGCCGCCACCGTCATTGTCGCTGCCATCGGAACCCCGATCAGGTAAGTTTGATGATGATCGAACTTCAATAGACGATACAGCCGGTACGACAGCCATCAAACCACTGTGAGGTAGATCATGACCGAAACTAAGGAATCGGCCACCGAGGCGCCGCCGGTCGCCTCGTTACCCGCCGTGCTCGGCGCCCTGCAGGATCCGGTGCGGCTGGAGATGGTGCGACGGCTGAGCAATGCGGGCACTGCGGTGCGTTGCGGCGCGCTCTATGAAGTGATCAACAAGTCGACCGCCACCCATCACTTCAAGATTCTGCGCGAAGCCGGTGTCATCGAGCGACTGATTATCGACGGGCAGACCTGTCAGCGCCTGCGCTCCGAGGACCTCGACAATGCCCTGCCCGGATTGCTGCCCTCGATCGTCGAGGCGGCGAACCGCGCTCACGGCGACTGAGTCAACCCGTGGGCGTCGGCTGCACCGGCGGCGTGAAATGGAACGTCGGAACGGGCGGCGGTGTGAAGTGGAAGGTCGGAACGGTCGGCGGTGATTTTGGGGCGGTCGGCACCGGAGTCCGCTCATCGCTGTGGAAGGTCTGCGTCGCGGTCTGGTGCAAACCCCACCAGATCGCGAGCGCCATCAACGCGGCGACCAACAGCACGCCCCCGACGTACACGTCGAACATCCGCCACCGGTACTCCAGTGCCTGCACCAGCAGAATCTCGAGCAGCAACGTCACAACCACAATGCCAACGATGGCGACGAACACCCCGAACGCCGCGGGCTGACGAGCCCAATGCCGCAGCGCGGCAAGCATTCCGACGAATAGCAGCCCCCCAACGATCACGATGATCACGCTCGACAGCGCGAACTCCTCCCCCGCACTGCGATCCGACTCGCCGTCGCGCCGCACGACCCACGCCCCGAACAGCAGCAGATGCGCCAGCGCGGCGCCCACCACCCCGACCAGCACCACGATGTACCCGCCGCGCACATCCTCAGCCGACCAATCCGATCGCAATACCAGCGCACCGATATCGGCAACGAAACTCGAGAGCAGCCCGATCACCAACGCCGACAACGCTTCCGGACGCCGCAGCAGCCGTTTGCGCATATATCCCTGCGGCAGCTGGCGGCTCAGCTTCCGGAACACGCCGAACCACGCACCGAGGACACCCACGAACAGCGCAGGTGTCAGCACCCGCATGCCACCCGTGGGAATCCACATCGATAGGGCAACCACGGCGGCCGCGAAGAACCACCCCCAGGCGGCCAGCCGGATCAGCGCCCGCCACATGATTTCGGCGAGCAGCCGACGCGCGCCCGCATTGCCCGGATTCGAGCCGAGCAGTCCACGCAGCGTCGCGACCGCCTTATCCCTGGTCGCGATGTTCTCGAAGTCCAGCCGCGCGCGGGTCTGCAGCAGTTCGGCGTGCGCCGGGTCCTCGGCGAGACCGGCCTCGACGTGGCGCCGGGCCGCATCCGAATCATGTAGTCGCCGACAGGTTTCCGCCGCGTGAGCGTGTGTGCCCGCGTGCGCCGGGGCGAGTTGCGTCGCCCGTTCGAGCGCATCGCGGGCTTCGGCTCGTGGCTTATCGGAGGTCGCCGCATCGGCGATCACTCGCGCGAGCACCAGCAGGGCGGCGACATTGTCGGGCGCCAACCGAGTCGCCATGCGCGCGTGCGTTAGCGCTTCGTCACGCATGGTGTACGCGTCGTAGGCCAGAGCCGCGGTCAGGTACGCGTCGATGCGCGCCGGATCCGCGGCGATCGCCGCGGTCGCATAGCGCAGCGCCTCGTCGGTCTGATCGAGTCGATAGGCGATATCGGCCATGCGTTCCAGCAACACCGGATCGTCCGGTTGCTCGACCAATGCCTCGCCGATGATCCGACGCGCCTCGTCGAGCCGCCCGAGTTCGACCGCCACCTCTGCACGACCCAGCGCCGATCCCGTCATATCCACCCCGATCGGATAGGTGGCCGATGCGAATCGCACCGGCCACCTTGTTGATCTACCTCAGTCCTCGACCAATCGCCGCACCGCGGCGGGCAAGTCCCGGGTGCGCCGGTACGGTCCGGCCACCGCGGCCGCGAACGGCCGCGCCAGCAGGGTACGGGCGATCGCGGAAACCTCATCGGTGGTCACCGCATCGATGCGCGTCAACGTCTCCGAGACGCTGCGGTGGTTGCCGTAACTCAGTTCGCTGCGCCCGATCCGGTTCATCCGCGATGCCGAATCCTCCAGGCCGAGCACCAGTCCGCCACGCAACGAACCCTTGGCGCGCGCGCATTCCGCGTCGGTAATGCCATTGGCCGCAATCTCTTCCAACACCCCGCGCGCCAATGTCGCCACCTTGCCGAGGTTTTCCGGCTGACAGCCGATGTACACCGAGAACGCGCCGGTATCGGCGAAGGTGTCGACGCTGGAATACACCGAGTACGCCAGTCCGCGTTCCTCCCGAATGCGTTGGAACAGCCGCGAACTCAGGCCACCGCCGACCACGGTATTGAGCACCGACAGCGGCCAGCGCCGCTCCCCCTCGTGCCGCCCGAAGGCGCGCACGCCGAAAGCCAGATGCGCCTGTTCGCTGTCGCGATGGCACCAGTGCAGCTCAGGTGCACTGTGCGGCCGGAAGCGGCCCTCGCGACGGCGGGCCGGCTCGGCGGTCGGGTCGAGCCGGGGCGCGAATGCGCGCTGCACCAATTCCACGGTGTGGTCGTGCTCCACATTGCCCGCGACCGCGACGACCATCCGATCCGGCCGGTAGCGCCGCAGATGGAACCCGCGCAACTGCGCGGCATTCATCGCCTCGATGGTTTCGATGGAGCCGATCACCGGCCGCCCGATCGGATGATCACCGAAGAGCGCGGACAGGAATGCGTCGCCGACCAGATCCTCCGGATCGTCGTCGCGCATGGCGATCTCCTCGAGCACCACCTGCCGCTCGACGTCCACGTCCTCGGCCCGGCACAGGCCGTTGAGCACCACATCGGAGACCATATCGACGGCCAGCGGCAGATCCTCGTCGAGGACATGGGCGTAGTAGCAGGTCTGCTCCTTCGCGGTGAACGCGTTGAGCTCGCCGCCGACCGCGTCCATCGCCTGCGCGATATCCAGCGCCGAACGCGTCGGAGTCGCCTTGAACAACAGGTGTTCCAGGAAATGCGCGGCACCCGCGACGGTCGGTCCCTCGTCGCGCGAGCCGACCCCCACCCACACTCCGATCGACGCCGAACGCACGCCGGGCACATGTTCGGTGACCACGCGCAGCCCGCCGGGTAGTACGGTGCGCCGTACCCCCGCATCGGTGCCCCGCATCTGGTCCATCCGCAGCTCCAGAGACGAACCCCCCTGCTCGCCGCGGAGCAGAGGGGTTGTCGTCTTCTTCTTCGTCACAGAGACAAGTACTACTCGGTCTCCGCCTGGCCCGCATCAACGGATTCGGCGGCCTCCGGCTCGTCGGCGCTCTCGTCGACCGGCACCAGCGAAATCTTGCCGCGGTTGTCGATATCGGCGATCTCCACGCGCAGCTTGTCGCCGACGTTCACCACGTCCTCGACCTTGGCCACGCGCTTGCCGTTGCCCAGCTTGGAGATGTGCACCAGGCCGTCGCGACCGGGCAGCAGCGAGACGAACGCGCCGAAGGCGGTGGTCTTGACGACCGTGCCGAGGAAGCGCTCGCCGACCTTCGGCAGCTGCGGGTTGGCGATGGCGTTGATCTGGTCGATCGCCGCCTGTGCCGCCGGGCCGTTGGTCGCACCGACGTAGACCGTGCCGTCGTCCTCGATGGAGATATTGGCGCCGGTCTCCTCGGTGATCTGGTTGATCACCTTGCCCTTCGGGCCGATGACCTCACCGATCTTGTCGACCGGGATCTTGATCGCGGTGACGCGCGGAGCGTAGGGGCTCATCTCGTCCGGGGTGGCGATGGCCTCGGCCATGACCTCCAGGATGGTGGTGCGGGCATCGTGCGCCTGGCTCAGCGCACCGGCCAGCACCTGCGAGGGGATGCCGTCCAGCTTGGTGTCCAGCTGCAGCGCGGTGACGAAGTCCGGGGTGCCCGCGACCTTGAAGTCCATGTCGCCGAAGGCATCCTCGGCGCCGAGGATGTCGGTCAGCGCGACGTAGCGGACCTCGTCCTCGCCCTTGTCGTTCTTGATGGTGTCCGACACCAGGCCCATGGCGATACCGGCGACCGGCGCCTTCAGCGGCACACCGGCGTTCAGCAGCGACAGGGTCGAGGCGCAGACCGAACCCATCGAGGTGGAACCGTTGGAGCCCAACGCTTCCGAGACCTGACGGATGGCGTAGGGGAACTCCTCCTGGCTCGGGAGAACCGGGATGAGCGCCCGCTCGGCCAGCGCGCCGTGGCCGATCTCGCGACGCTTCGGCGAACCGACGCGACCGGTCTCACCGGTGGAGAACGGCGGGAAGTTGTAGTGGTGCATGTAGCGCTTGGAGGTCTCCGGGCCGAGCGAGTCGACCTGCTGGGCCATCTTCACCATGTCGAGGGTGGTGACGCCCATGATCTGGGTCTCGCCACGCTCGAACAGCGCCGAGCCGTGGGCGCGCGGGATCACGGCGACCTCGGCGGACAGGGCACGGATATCGGCCAGACCGCGACCGTCGATGCGGAAGCCGTCGGACAGGATGCGCTGGCGCACCAGCTTCTTGGTGACCGAGCGGAATGCCGCGCCCAGTTCCTTCTCGCGACCGGAGAAGTCGTCGGCCAGCCGGTCCAGCACGGCCAGCTTGATCTCGTCGATCTTCGCCTCGCGCTCCTGCTTGTCGGCGATGCTCAGCGCCTCGCCCAGCTCGCGCTTGGCGGTGCCCTCGACGGCCTCGTAGACATCGGCCTCGTACGGCGGGAAGAGCGGGAACTCCTCGGTCGGCTTGGCAGCCAGCGAGGCCAGATCCTGCTGCGCCTTGCACAGGCGGGCGATGAACGGCTTGGCGGCCTCGAGGCCCTGCGCCACCACGGCCTCGGTCGGCGCCTGCGCGCCGCCCTCGACCAGCGCGATGACCTTCTCGGTGGCCTCGGCCTCGACCATCATGATGGCCACGTCACCGGATTCGACGACGCGACCCGCGACCACCATGTCGAAGACCGCGCCCTCGAGCTGCTCGACCGTCGGGAACGCGACCCACTGGCCGTCGATCAGCGCGACGCGCACGCCGCCGACCGGGCCGGAGAACGGCAGGCCCGAGATCTGGGTGGACGCGGATGCGGCATTGATGGCCACGACGTCGTACAGGTCGTTCGGGTCCAGGCTCAGCACGGTGACCACGACCTGGATCTCGTTGCGCAGACCGTCCACGAAGGACGGACGCAGCGGGCGGTCGATCAGGCGGCAGGTCAGGATCGCGTCGGTGGAGGGGCGGCCCTCACGACGGAAGAACGAACCCGGGATGCGACCCGCGGCGTACATGCGCTCTTCGACATCGACCGTCAGCGGGAAGAAGTCGAACTGATCCTTGGGGTGCTTGCCCGCGGTGGTCGCGGAAAGCAGCATGGTCTCGTCGTCCAGGTAGGCGACGACCGAACCGGCGGCCTGGCGGGCCAGACGGCCGGTCTCGAAGCGGACGGTGCGGGTTCCGTAGGTGCCGTTATCGATCAGCGCGACGGATTCGAACACACCGGGTTCGACCTCGATGGCCGAAGATGTAGTTGTTTCAGACATTTTTCTGCTCTCAACCTCTCGTCTTCGCTGGATCGAGCGCCGGGTGGGCGCGATCCAGCTCTCGTCAGCCGTACCGGATACGGACGCGCGGCAACCCTCCTGGCTGCGACGCGCACACCCGGCCGAATCCCCTTGGAAACGGCGACGCGGAGGCGGTCATCGATCGAAGCCCGCCGGCGACTGCTCGCCTGCCGGGAGGCCACTACCGAAGACCGACGCCACGCGGGCGGGTGCATACGGCTGTGCAATGTTGTCGTGCAAACGGGATGCAACGACCCCTCATACACAAATAGCCAACGGGGAGATTGTACGTCTCCCCATTGGCCACCTGATCGACCGCCTCGGGTAGTCAGTGTGTCGAGACCATCCGTTCCCGACCCGACCACCACGGAGCGAGTCTGACGAGCGACGTTCGCGGCCCGTCTCGC
>NZ_BDBY01000216.1 GCF_001613225.1 Nocardia pseudovaccinii NBRC 100343 | reverse complement strand
CAGTTACCGACGCAGACCCAGGCGCTCGATCAGCGAACGGTAGCGCTGGATGTCCTTGTCGGCGAGGTACTTCGACAGGCGCTTGCGACGACCGATCAGCGCCATCAGGCCGTGGCGGGTGTGGTGGTCGTGCTTGTGCTTCTTCAGGTGCTCGGTGATGTCGGCGATCCGCTTGGACAGCAGCGCGATCTGCGCCTCCGGGGAACCGGTGTCCTTCTCGTGCACGCCGTACTCGGCGAGAATGGCCGACTTCTGCTCGGTGGTCAGCGCCATGGGGCATCCACTCCTATTTCTCAGTTCCGCGCTCGAGGATTCCGGTTACCCGGCCGGGCGCCACCGCGGACCGCAGCAAACCCGAGGAGCCACCTTACCCGACACCCCCGCGCCGAACCGAATCCGGTCAGGAGTCGGCGGCGGTGAGGACCTTGCGGGAGTTCTCGACGTCGCGTGCCATGGCCTCGAGGAGTTCGTCGATGGAATCGAATTTGCGCATACCGCGCAGATGCTCGACGAAATCCACCGCGACGTGCTGGCCGTACAGGTCGGCCTCACTGTCGAGCACATAGGCCTCGACGGTGCGGGCGCGCCCGGAGAAGGTGGGGTTGGTGCCGATCGAAATCGCGGCCATCGCGCGCTGCCCCGGCGTCACGGTGCCGATGGTCGGGCCGGGCCCGAGCACGGTGAACCAGCCCGCGTAGACGCCGTCGGCCGGAATCGCGGCGTACATGGGCGGTGCGATATTCGCGGTCGGGAAGCCGAGCTCACGGCCGCGGCCGTCGCCGTGCACGACCACGCCCTCGACCCGATGCGGACGGCCGAGGGCCTCGGCGGCCGCGGCCATATCTCCCGCGTCGACGCAGGCGCGGATGTAGGTGGAGGAGAAGGTGACCGCGTGCTCGCCGAGCAGTTTCACGCCGTCGACCTCGAAGCCGAAGCGCTCACCCAGCTCACGCATGGTCTCGATGGTGCCCGCGGCCTTCTTGCCGAAGGTGAAGTTGTCACCGACCACGACCTCGGTCACATGTAGCCGCTCGACCAGCAGATCGTGTACGTAGCGCCCCGGCGTCAGCTTCATGAATTCTTGGGTGAAGGGCATGACGCAGAACACGTCGACGCCGAGTTCCTCGGCCAATTCCGCGCGCCGGGTCAGCGTGGTCAACTGCGCCGGATGCGAGCCGGGGCGCACCACTTCCATCGGGTGCGGGTCGAAGGTCATCAACACCGCCGGAACACCCCGCGCGGCAGCGGACTTCACGGCCCTGCTGATCAGCTGCGCGTGGCCGCGATGCACACCGTCGAATACGCCGATCGTGAGCACGCACCGCCCCCAGTCCGCGGGTACGTCATCGAGGCTCCGCCATCTCTGCACAATCCGCAGCCTACGCAAAACGGGGGGCGAACAGTATTCGGAGGTGTCGATCCGCACCCCGGCCCGAGTCCCGTGTGTACTTGGGGTGAATTGCGGGTTCAGCCGGGTGAGCAATGTTCAAGTGTCTGAATGTGTGAATCGGGAGCCCAGTGCATAAGCTCGAAGATGTGCCCGGTAAACGAGACATCGCAACCCGACGCGAGCTGGCCGACACCGCAGCGCAGCCGACCGAGACCACAGGCCCACACGGCAGCACCGCGACGATTGCGCCGGAGCTCACCTCGGTCGCACAGGACTATTTGAAAGTAATCTGGACCGCGCAGGAGTGGTCGCAGGAAAAGGTATCGACGAAACTGCTCGCCGAACGGATCGGCGTCTCGGCCTCCACCGTCTCCGAGGCGGTACGCAAGCTCGCCGATCAGGGCCTTGTCGAACACGCCCGGTACGGATCCATCACCCTCACCGACCACGGGCGTCGCGCGGCGGTCGCCATGGTGCGCCGACATCGGCTGATCGAGACATTCCTGGTCAACGAACTCGGCTACGGCTGGGATGAGGTGCACGACGAGGCCGAGGTGCTCGAGCACGCGGTCTCGGAGCTGCTGATGGCCCGCATCGACGCGAAACTCGGCTATCCGGACCGGGATCCGCACGGCGATCCCATTCCCTCGGTGGACGGTGCGGTGCCGACGCCGCCCGCTCGCCAGCTCAGCGACTTCCGCGCGGACGAATCCGGCCATGTCGCACGGATTTCCGATGCCGATCCGGATATGCTGCGCTACTTCGATTCGGTCGGCATCGCGCTCGATACGCCGATCGTCGTGGTGGAACGCCGAGACTTCGCGGGCACCATCGCGATTCGCATCGGGGACCGCACCATCGATCTCGGCCGCCCTGCGGCCGAAGCCATCTGGCTCAGCGACTGACGATCGCGTGCCAGTGGTGACGATTCGTTGTCACCACCGCACGCCGCCGCGGCCACCGCGTCCGCGGCAAGAACAAACTCCGATACCCACCTATCGCATCGTCGGGCCCCGGAGTTACCACAGGTCAAGCCCCATAGAAAGTTCGCCGCGCCGAATCCGTCAGCGCGACAGGAAATTCAGCAGCGCACGGAATTCCGACGGCGACAGGTAGCCGTCCCCGTCGGTATCCGCCGCCGCAAGCAGTGATTCGGCGGGCTCGTCGATCAGCCCGGCACCGACGTGACGGATCAGGGATTCGAGTTCTTCGACCGAGATCTTGCCGTCGCCATTGATATCGAAGACCGTGCAGGCCGCATCGGCATCGGTGACCTCGATACGGCCGCCGACCAGTGCGGCATCGAATTCGGCAGTCAGCCAGCGGCGGGCACGCGGGCGGCGGCGAGGACGGTGCGCTTTTCGTGGGTGGCGGCTAGCCGGAAGAAGATCGGGGGAAGGGCGAATTCTATTGCGGTGAGGACGATTTGGAACCAATGCGGCCAGCCGTAGACGGCGACCGAGATCAAGCGGGCGACGCCGCTCAGTAGGAAGATTCCGGCGAGCCAGCGCACCGCGGGTGCGGAGATCGGATTTTGGCGGGCTGCCCAGATCCAGGCGAGGCCGTAGCCGAGGAAGATGCCACCGAAGAAGCGAGTCTGACTGTCGGCGGTGACGCCGGAGGAGCCCATATCGGGGATGCCGTCGATTCCGGCGGCCATGTGGAATATGCCGATCCCAACGATGACAACGCCCATCGCCATCGACAGCCATTTGAGTGCCGAGGTCATGAATTCCTCCTTTCACTAGTAGACGTATGTCTACTAAGCTCGACCCTACGACGCTTAGTAGACATACGTCAACTAAGCTTGCAGGGTGACCCGCCGCCGCCTCGCCCCCGATGAACGCCGCCGCCTGCTGCTGGACGCGGGCGCGAAACTGTTCGCCGAGCGCGCCTACGATGCGGTGCTGATGGAGGACGTCGCCGCGGCGGCCGATGTTTCGCGCGCCCTGCTCTACCGCCACTTCCCGACCAAACGCGACCTCTTCGCGGGCGTCTATCAGCTGGCCGCCGATCGCCTGCTGGTCGCCACGAAACTCGATACCGAAACCCCGCTGCCCGAACAGCTCGCGGCCGGACTCGACGAACACTTCGACTATTTCGAGGCCAATGCCAATACGGTGGTGGCCGCCAACCGCCTGCTCTCGGGTGATCCGACCATCCAGGCGATCATCTCGGGCGAACTCGGCGAACTCCGGGTGCGTCTGCTCGACGTCATGGGCCTCGAAGGCCAAATCCGCGAGCTCACCTCATCGGTGCTGATGGGCTGGCTGACCTTCGTCCGGGTGCTATCGGTCGACTGGCTGGAAAACCGCACCTGCACCCGCGGCGAACTCCGCGATATCTGCGTCGGCGCGCTGCTCGGCGCGCTGGAACCGCTCGGCGCGGTCAAAGATTCGACGGACGCACGACCATGACCGAAGCCGCGCGCTTACCGCTCTCCTGCAATAGCGCGATCGCACGGCCGGACGGGTCGATGGCGGCGTAGACACCGGATATGCCGACCGGCTCGAGCCAACGGCCGTTGCGCAGATCGTCGGCCTGCTTGTCATCGATATCGCGGTGCGGGAACGCGGTTCGGATGGCGTCGTCGATATCCAGACTCAACGGCGCGTCCTCGCATTCGGCCAATTCATCGAGGGTTCTGGCGTGTTCGAGGGTGAACGGGCCGACCCTGGTGCGGCGCAAGGCGGTCAGATGGCCGCCGACGCCGAGTGCGGCGCCCAGATCGCGCGCCAGGGCGCGAATGTAGGTGCCGGACGAACATTCGACGACCACATCCAGATCGACGAATTCCGAAATATCCCGGCGGGCAAGGATATCGAAGCGCGAGACGGTGACCGGACGAGCGGCGAGCTGCACGTCTTCACCGGCCCGGTGCCGGGCATAGGCGCGTTCGCCGTTCACCTTGATGGCGCTGACCGTGGCAGGCACCTGCTCGATATCGCCGGTCAGTTTCGCAGTGTGCGTGGCGATTTCAGCATCGGCGAGATGGGTCGCCGACGCGGTCGAGAGCACTTCACCCTCGGCATCGTCGGTGGTGGTGGCCTGGCCGAGACGAATGGTCGCGGTGTAGGCCTTGGTGGTCAGGGTGAGCAGGCCGAGCAGTTTGGTGGCGCGTTCGACGCCGAGCACCAGCACGCCGGTGGCCATCGGATCGAGCGTCCCGGCATGGCCGATCTTCTTGGTGCGCAATAGTTTTCGACATTTCGCGACGACGTCGTGGCTGGTCCAGCCGCCGTCCTTGTCGACGATCAGCAGACCGCCGAGTGCGTCGATCCGGGCGTCGGCCATCAGTCGTGCACGATCGCGGTCAGGATGAGTCCGTCGCCGATCATCCAGCGGCCGTCGAAGGAAATCAACGGCGCGCCACCGTCGGTGACCTGTCCCGGCACCAGGATCTGGCTGTGGAAGGTACCCGAACCCGCGCCGTCGGAGCTCTCATCGATGGTGAAGGTGATGTGGGCGTCCTCGAAGCCGAGCCAGCGCGCGGTCAATGGCCACCATGCCTTGTAGGTGGCTTCCTTCGCACAGAAAAGCAAGCGGTCCAGGTGCAGACCGGAACCGTCGACCCGCGCCAACCAGTCCCGCTCGGGGGGCAGGCTCACCGAATCCAGCACGCCCTCGGGGAGTGTGCCGTGTGGTTCGGCGTCGATGCCGATCGAGCGGAACCGCAGTTTGTGCCCCAAGGCCGCCGCCCGGTAGCCGTCACAGTGCGTCAGGCTGCCGACGATGCCGCGCGGCCACACCGGCGCACCCCGCTCGCCCTTACCGATCGCGACCGGAGTCTCACCCAGTTCCACCAGCGCCAGCCGGGCACAGTGCCGAGCACCGATGAAGTCCCGGCGACGCTTCTCCACCGACTTCTCGATGAGGTGCGCCTCGGCCGGATGCGGCTGCAGATCCTCGGGATACTCCAGGAGCTCTGCCGAAGCCACGCCAGCGGGAAGAATTTTCTCGATCAGCTCCCCCGCCTCCCCGAACCTTCAGGCCAGACTCGTCTGCCACGCAAGCAGCATCGGCGTCCAGCGGTCAGGGGGCAGGCAAGTTTGCCCGTACCCGACGAGTTACCCATGTACACACCAAATCAGTAGTTGCGCTGCGAATCAAATTTGCCGCCGCGATGCCGGACAGAGGTCAAACGCCGCGGCGACGCTCGGCTTTTGCGCGCATCTCGGCTGCTGCGGCCTCCATCTCGGGGGTGACCTTGAAGTGGCCGCCCCATTTGTTCAGCGAACCCGGCGGGTAATCCGGGGTGGGGAGGATTTGGCGCAGCAACTGGTCGGGCAGTCCGCGACGCTGCCATTCGCGCGGGTAGCCGAGCGACACCTCTTCGAAGCGCACGCCGTCGTAGTAGGAGGTGCGCGGGATGTGCAGGTGGCCGTAGACCGAGCAGACCACGTTGTAGCTGGTGTGCCAGTCGGCGGTCAGATCGGTGCCGCACCAGAGCGCGAATTCCGGGTACCACAGTACCTCGGTGGGCTGGCGGACCAGCGGGAAGTGATTGATCATCACGATCGGCGTCTCGGGTGGCAGCGCGTCCAGCTTCCGCTTGGTGACCTGCACTCGGGCGTGACACCAGGCATCACGGGTCAGATACGGATCCGGCGACAACAGGAATTCGTCGGTGGCCACCACATTGCGTTCCCGGGCCAGGGCGAGGCCCTCTGCCTTCGTCTTCGTGCCCTTCGGCAGGAACGAGTAGTCGTACAGCACGAACATCGGAACCAGCGTCACCTGACCGCCGTACTGTTCGGACCCCGCGCCGGTCCAGACCGGGAACGGGTCCTCCGGTGTGATGACATCGAGGTCCCGGCAGATCGATACCAGGTAGTCGTAGCGGGCGACACCGTGCATCTGCACCGGATCCTTCGCCGTGGTCCACAATTCGTGGTTGCCCGGCACCCAGATCACCTTGGCGAACCGGCCGCGCAGTAGCTCCAGCGCCCAGCGAATATCGTCGGACTTCTCCCCGACGTCCCCGGCCAGGATGAGCCAGTCCTCGGGCGAATCCGCCCGAATCTGCTCGACGACCGGACGATTCCCCTGGTGCCCGACGTGAATGTCGCTCACCGCCATCAACTTGGGTATCACCACACCTACATTGGCATATCCGCGGGAGTTACCGCCGTTCGGCTCGATGATCATGGGCGATACCGGTGCGAGTCCGCCCGCTAACGGCCGCGTTCGTACGGCCGGTCCGGAGCCTCGATCCGCTGGTAGTCGGTGACGACGAGGGTGGGCGTGTGATCCGGATCCCGCTGAGCACTACCGGTTTCGACGACACCCCTGACCTCGAGCCAGGCGTCGTCCTCGATCACCTCCGGCATCCCCGACAGGTGCACGAGTACATACCGGGCATCAGCGACACAGCAGGTGATGACCACTCGCGCGAGATCCGCATCGGGCGTATCCGGATGCTGCTGCTCGAGATCCTTGGGCCGAATAATGAACCCACTGATCGTGACCTGACGACCGTCCAGCGAGTGACTGGAGTCCTGAAGCGCCCGATCCACCAGATCCACAATCGGCAACCGCGGCGCCTGCTCGGCAGGCAACAGCGGAAAGGCCCAGAGCTTCGGCTGCTCCGCGGCGATGTCGCGTGGAACGACCTGGACAGGCGAACTGGTTACCGCCGCGCCCGCGCCCAGTGCGGGAGGAGCGATGAGCAGGAGGGCAGCGACGGGGGCGAGCAATAACCATTGCGCGCGGCCCGAACCGTGCTCGTGGTCGCCCTGCGCAGGGCCGTGCCCGAATGCATCGTCGTGGCTCCGTGCGTTGGCGTTGCTCAGTGCATCCTGGCCGCCGAATGCTCCCTCGAGCATGTCACCGTCGCCGTGCGAATTCGCCTGGCCGAGTAGGTCGCTGCGGCCGTGCACGCTGGCATGGCCCAGCACATCGTCGCCGCCGTGCTTGTCGCTGGGGCTGCTCGTGTTCATGTGGCCGTGCAGGTCGCTGCGGCCGTGCACGCTGGCATGGCCCGGCACATCGTCGCCGCCGTGCCTGTCGCTGGGGCTGCTCGTGTTCATGTGGCCGTGCACGTTGGCGTGTTCGTCGGATGCGGTGCTGCGGCGAATATCTCGGAAGATTGCTACCAGGGCGAGCAGGATGAAGCCGATGCTGCTGATCAGTAGGAAGGGGTACAGGCTCGGTTTTACATAGCGTAGGTAGGTGCCGTCGAGGGTTGTCCAGAGCACTGCGCTGCCTATGAGTAGCAACAGGAGGTTTTGTGTTTCTCGTTTCATCGGGCACCTCCCAGAAAGATGTATCCGGCGATCGTGCCGCAGGCCACGGCTACGGCGAAGGTCATGGGGGCGAAGCGCATTGCGAAGCGGCGGCCGAAACTGCCTGCCTGCATGGCGAAGAGCTTCACGTCGACGGCGGGGCCGACGACCAGGAATACCAGCCGCGGCAGCAGGGGCAGCGTCGACATGCTCGCCGCGACGAATGCATCGGCCTCCGAACACAGCGCGAGCACGATCGCCAGCACCGCCATGATCAGGATCGCGACCACCATTTGCCCGGCCAACCGCTCGTACCAGGTGGGCGGAACCAGTACATGCAACGCGGCGGCGGCCGCGGCGCCGAGTACCAGAAATGCGCTGGCCTGCAAGAGATCGTGGCGTGCGGCCTCGGTGAAGACCTCCCACCGGGTTCGCCCCGTCACACAGTGGTCACGTCCGGTGCCACGCGGCAGCAGCCAGGCCGGGCGTCCGATTCTCGACCAGATCAGCCCCATCACCACCGCGGTGGCCAGTGAGCCGGTGAACCGCGCCGCCACCATTCCCGGCTCGCCGGGAAACGCCACCGCCGTGGCGATCAACACCACCGGGTTGATCGCGGGGGCCGACAGCATGAAGGCCAAGGCCACTGATCCGGGCGCACCCTGATCGGTCAGTCGTCGCGCCACCGGCACGACACCGCATTCACAGCCGGGCAGCGCCATCCCGGCCAACCCGGCGACGCCGATCGCGGCAGGTTCGTTGCGCGGCAATACCTTTCGCAGCACTGCGGGCGAAACGAAGGCCGCGATACCACCGCTCACCAACACCCCGAGCGCCAGAAACGGCACCGCCTGCACGAAGACACCCGCGAAGATCGTCACCGCGGTCTGCAATCGCGCGGACGCACCCACCACACGCACCAGCGGCGCCCGCAGAACCAGGCCGAGGGCGATCAGCGCGGCGAGCACATATGGCGAGGACACCCGCGTCCGTACCGAATTCACAGCGTTCTGTGCGAGCACGTCCCCATCCTGCCCTGTGCTGCCGCCAAATCCCGCTTGCGGGCGATCACCCCGCATTGCGCCGCCCATCTTCGCGGCGGCCCGGTTGGCGCGCAGCCTCGCACGTCCGCTCACAATCCCGCGCAGTGTCCGGATGCGAATCGGGAATCCACACACCAATGGACGGCGCGGGCGCCGCAGCATTATCGAGGTGCCGACGGCGCAGATAGTCCGCATCTCGCGATCGACGGCACGCGGACCGATCTGGGCTATCCGAGCCAGCGGATCCGCGCCGTAGGTGCGAAACCCGCAGCGACAGTGAGCTTTCCATTCAGTTCGCGGCGGCAGGATGCGATAGCGATGTGACATGGTCGCGGGATATCGGGCGGGATCCGGACACCACCGTCGATTTCGTAGCGCATATTGGTGACCTTCCAGGAGCGGGCCTCGGGGTCGTCCGGGGCGCTCGGCGGTTGGTCGGGTCGCACAACGGCCATGACTTCGGTGACGCCGATGGGCCAGGTGAAGACCAGTAGCCCCGCCTGTTCGGCCAGTCCGGTCACGGTCGGAATACCACTCGGCGACGGATCGTCCCGCGGTTGTTCCTGTCTGTCTTGCGGTTTCGCGACCTGGCCGGTATCGGATCGGGTGGTCTCGGAGTATCTGCCCGCGACAGCGGCGGCCACCGCGTACACCGGCTGCCCGACGGCGGGTGCGCCACCGTCCTCGAGTTCGGTCGCCTGTGTGCGGCCGACCACGCGCCACGATCCGTCCGGCTGCAACCTGGTCACCCGGTAGGCGACACTATCCGTCGAGGTCGGCGACCACACCACGAGCACCGACCCATTCGTCAATCTGGTGGCCTCGACGCGCTGCGGGGCCTCGATCGGCGACTCCGCGAGCGCGGCGGCCGCACCGGCGTGATCGGCGCATACCTCGACCGCGGCGAGCAGCCCGCGCATCCTGGCATCGGCCGATCGCGCTTGGGCCTCGGTGACGAGCCGGTCCGCCTCGGCAATGGCCGCCCGGGCCTCGGCGAGTAACTGGTCGATACTCGGCACCTGATTCGGCGGCAGCAGATCGGATGCGGTGCGGCGCACATGTTCCAGATGCGGCAACGCCTCGACATACCGCTTTGCCGCACACGCGACCGTGGCATCACGCCAGTGCGCCTGCGCCTCGTTCAGCACCCGTTCGACCTCATCGGATATCGAACGGATCGGGGTGAGCCCGTCCCCGTCGGGCCCGACCAGTCGGCGCGCCTCCTCGACATGCCGCGCGGCTTCCTGCGGGCGACCCCCGCGTAGCGCCGCCCGGGCGGCCTTGAGCGGTGCTTCCCAGAGTCTGGGCGCAGGCGGCTGCGATATGGGTCGCGGCGGCGCGGTAGGTGGCGAATTCCCTACTCGCGCACCGAGTTCTGCCGCGATATCGGCGAGCAGGCGGGTTGCATCGGCCCGATCGAGACCCAACCGCGTCGCCTCGTCGAGCAGATACTGGAAGTCGTCACCGACGAGTTCGTCCTCGACCAGCACCGCCGCCCTGACCTTCGGCCGCAATTCCTCGGCGACATCCTCGGCCACCGTCCGCAGATACTCCCGCAGCGCCGCCTCACCCGATTCGAGCACATCATGGATGTGAATCAGCAACTCGTCCAGCACAACTCGGATGCGACCGGGCGGCAGCTCCCGGGACCGCGCGCGCAATGCCTCGGCGCGCAGTCGAATCTCCTGGGTCTGACCGGCCTTCGCCGGATCCACCCGGAGCAGCGCGAACAGCGTCGGTGTCGGTTCACCGTCGATGAGCCGTTCCCATTCGCTGAGCAACTGCCGAATCTGTTGTCTGCGTTGATCGGTGAGCACACCGGCGGGCACCGGGGCCTCCTCGATAACGCGATGCCTGCGCAATCGCGTCGCGACCTCGGCGGCACTGAGCCCACCCATCGCACCGATCTCCTCCAGCCCAGGGACCTTCCCGGCCGGAATCCCGCCGTGACGCTGCACCAATCGCGAGATCGCCGCGTCGAGGATCTCGTAGCGGTCCGCATCCCGGCGCTCGCGCATCTCCCGGATCCGCGCCGCTTCCGCCCGGCGGTCCGCCGAATCCAGCAGTACGCGAGACAGCTTCGGATGCGCGTCGACCAGCAGCCCCACCAGCACCCGGTATTTCGGATGGTCGCGCTGGCGCTGCCAGAAACCCCAGACCTCCGCCACCCGGGCGGCGATCTCGGCATCGCTCAGCGACTCCGCCTCGTCCAGCGGAATGTCGTAGAGCTCGAATGGATCCGGCTCCTCGAGCCCGCCGCGGCGCTCGACTGCGGCGAGCACCCGCTTGCGGTAGTCGTTCGGATCGAACGCCTGCATGGTCACGGCTCAGCTGTCGCGGCGGCGGGTGCGCTGGACCTGATCGAGTTCGCGCGCCACATCCGCTTGCGACAGGGTCGCACCGGTCTGCGCGGTCAGGACCAACGGAATGTCGGCGTCGACGTGATGGCAGGTGACGCGCAGCACGCCGTCGAAGCCCATCTCGAAGGTCACCCGTACCTCGCTGCCCTCGGGATAGCCCGCGGGGATGCCGCGAATGCGGCCCTCCACCAGCACCTTCGTATCCTCGGGGCGCGCCGATGCCGCCTGGCCCTGCTGTTCCACGATGGTCAGCGCGATTTCGTCCTGATCGGCCCGCACGGTGCCGAAGGAACGACGTACCTTCACCGGCAGCGTCGAATTGCGATGCACCAACCAGGTCGCCGCCAGCCCGTACTGATAGTCGAGCGCGAGCACACCGAATCCGCGCGAAACAACGGTATCGACCTGGATTTCGAGCATCCGGCGCACCAGCCCGACCGGTTGTCCGAAGGAGGCGGCGACGCGGGCGATCGATTGGTCCAGATCGGCCGGTGCGGCGTCCTCGATATCCGCGCCGTCGCGCAGTCGGCCGCGCGTGGTGAGGTCGGCGAGAACGAGACGTTCCATTTCCAGCTTCTCGCCGTAGAGTGCCGCGCCGCGCGCCACCGAGAGGTCGGGATCGCGCAGTTCACCGGAGAGGCCGAGTTCCTTGCGCAGTTCGCGCTCCACCATCGGCATGCGCGAAGAGCCCCCGACGAGCAGCAGACGGTCGACGGATGCGGCGCCGCGCTTGCTCGCCGCCGTCAGGCAGTCGCGGGTCAGGTCGATGGTGCGGCGCATGAGCGAGGCGGTCATCGCGTCGACTTCGGCGCGCGTCAGCGGGACCACCGCGCGGGCGCCGTCGTGCGCGATCACCACATCGGTGCGCTCGGCATCGGTCAGCTCGCGCTTGGCGCGTTCGGCGGCCAGCACCAGCATCTGCGAACCCGCCGAATCGTCCAGCGGGTCTTCGGCATCCGGATTCGCCTCGCAGAACTTCTGCGAAAGGTACAGCGCGATGCGCTCATCCCAGTCGGCGCCGCCGAGTTGGTGATCACCCTCGACCGCGAGCACCGAAATGCGGCGGTCGGCGAGTTCGATGACCGTGGCGTCGAACGTGCCGCCGCCGAGGTCGTAGACGAGAACCGTCTCGCGCGGGCCCGGCATGCCGACGTCGGTGCTGCCGTCGAGTCTGCCGAAACCGTAGGACAATGCCGCGGCGATCGGCTCGGAGAGCACGCCCGCCACATCGACGCCCGCATACGTGCCCGCCTGGATGGTCGCGCGCCGCTCCTCGTCACCGAAGTAGGCGGGCACGGTGATGACCGCGCGCTGCACCGGTTCGCCACCGCTGAACTCGGCATCCGCGGCAAGGCTTTTCAGGATCAGCGCCGAAACCGCTGGCGCGGACCAGGTTTGCCCGTGCGCGGCGAAACGCCAATCCGTATCGCCCATCCGCCGCTTCACCAGCGCGCACACATGCTCCGGATCGAGCCTGGCCTGCCGCCGCGCACCCTCGCCAACCAGATGATCGAATGCCGACGCGAACAAAACGACCGAAGGCACTGTCGCCTCGCCGTTCAAACCGATCATGACTTCGGGCCGACCATCGGCGTCTATCCGCGCGATCGCCGAATTCGTCGTACCAAGGTCGATGCCGTAGACCCCCATGAGACGCGATGGTAGCAGCCACATCCGACACCAGCCCAGTTCCCGATAGTGGATCCCGATGCCGCCCAAAACAATCGCCGCACCCCCGCGAACTCGCGTTAAAGTGCGAACGTGACCGACCCCGCCGCGCCGCACCCCGAGGACCCGACCGCACCCGCCGCGCCGCAGGTAGAGGCCCCGGCCACAGCACAGGTCGGTCACCCCAACAGTCCTCTCGCGCCACCGCTCGAAAACCTCACCGCCTCGACCGCACCGCAGGCTGGTCACCCCGCCAAATCCCGCACTCCGTGTGCCGAGACCACCCCGGCGACACCACCGTCTGGTCACCTCACCAACCCACCCGAAGCGCAGGCCGAGACTTCCACCGACCACGCACCACGGGCCAATCACACCGCCGATCCCCTTCCGCCACAGGTCGAGGTCCTGAACACGCCGCAGACCGACCTCCCTGTCAACTCCCACACACCACGGCTCGAATCCACCGACTCGCTCGCCCACTTGGCGGAACGTATCGAAGACCTCACCCGAGTAGTCGCCCGCCAAGCCATCACCATCGAACGCTTGGCCGACGAGGCCAAAGCCCGCGACCGGCGCGACCGCGCAGGCGCCGACCTCCCGCTCGTCCTGGAACTCTTCGCCCTCCACACCGACACCACCGCCTGCGCCCACACCGCCGAATCCCCGCGCGAGCGAACAGCATTCGATGCTGTCGCCAGCCGCATCGAACGCCTCATCGTCGGCCGCGGCGGCACACTGGTCACCCCGCGCACCGATGACGCCTTCGATTCACTCACCATGGAAGCGGCGGATGTCGCGAAGACAGACGATCCCGCATTGGACCGCACAGTTGAATCGGTCGTCCGAACCGGGCTGACGGTCTCCGGCCGCTCGGTGCGTCCGGCAGGAGTGGTCGTCCGCCGACACCACTGACAACCCGCCACCTGCCGCAAACAAGTTCGTCCGGCAGGGGTCGTCACCCGCCGACACCACTGACGACGCGCCATCCACCGCACACGAACTCACCCGCCAGGTGAGTGCCCGCCGACACCACCGACGACCCGTTGCCGCCGCAAACAAGTTCGCCGAGCAGGAGTGGTCATCCGCTGACACCACAGACAACCCGCTAGCCGCCGAGCACGTTCACTCCGCAAAAACATGCGCGGGATGCGAACCCGTGCGCGGCGCACCGGCCTACACACTCACACGCGGGACCTCGGCACCGATTTGTGCCCAGCTGCCGGATTCTGCGCGCCAGACTACGGCGACGAGACGTAGGAGCATGAAGGCGACGAGGCCGGTCCAGATGCCCGCTATGCCCCAGTTGAAGATGAGGGAGAGCCAGATGGCGGGGAGAAAGCCGAGGAGGGCGGCGCCGAGGGTGGTGTTGCGGAGGTAGGCGGCGTCGCCCGCGCCGAGCAGGACGCCGTCCAAGGCGAAGACGATGCCTGCGATCGGGATGATGGCGACGAAGAACCACCAGGCGATGTGGGTGCGGTCGAGGACGGCTGGGTCGTCGGTGAAAAGTCCGGGGATGACGGTCGCGCCTGCCGCGAAGGCCGCCGCAAGGACCAGCGCGAATCCGCCCGACCAGCGGGTGATGCGGCGCGCCAGAGCGCGCGCTCCGGTGGCGTCGCCCGCGCCGAGTGCCGCACCGACCAGGGTTTGCGCGGCGATGGCGAGCGAATCCAGGGTCAGGGCAAGGAAATTCCAGAGCTGCAGGACCAGCTGGTGGGCGGCCACCGATGCCGCGCCGAACCGGGAGGCGACGGCCGCCGCCGACACGAAGCTGGCTTGGAATGCGAGACTGCGGGCGATCAGATCACGACCGAGTACCAGCTGTGCCCGCATCACCGACCAGTGCGGCGCCAGCGGAACACGCGCGCGCACCAGCGCGGTCAGGAACAACCCGGCCGTCACGGATTGGCCCGCCGCATTCGCGACCGCCGAACCCGCCAACTCCAGCCGCGGCGCACCCAGCAACCCGTGCACCAGCGCCGGGCACAGCACCCCCGAAACCAGCAGTCCCGCAACAACGAACAGCAGTGGCCTGCGCGTCTCCTGCACCCCGCGCAACCACCCGTTACCCGCCATCGCGATCAGAATCAGCGGCACTCCGAACAACGCGATCCGCACCCAGACCAACGCCTCCCCCGCGATATCCCCACCGCCCGCGATCACACTCGTCAGCGGAATCGCAATCGCCTGCCCCACGACAAGAACCAGGATCCCGACGATCACGGCGACCCAGGTCGCCTGCACCCCTTCCCCGATCGCACCGCGCTCATCCCCCGCCCCATGCCGCCGCGCCGCCCGCGCCGTGGTCCCGTACGACAGGAACGTCAGCTGCGAACTGACCTGCGCCAGAATCAATCCGCCGACCGCAAGCCCGGCCAATGCCAATGCCCCGAGCCGCCCCACCACAGCCAGGTCGAAGAGCAGATAGATGGGCTCGGCCACCAGCACACCCAAGGTCGGCAAGGCGAGTCCGAGAATCCGTCGCGGCCCCACCGCGCCGATCGGATTCGACGCGACCCCGCTGACTTCCGAACTCACCCGAGTTCGGCCAACAGCGCCGCGACGACCGATTCGGACGTGCCATGAGTGGTGTATCCGGCCGCGAACCGATGGCCCCCGCCGCCCAAAGACGTTGCGACAGTGGCCACATCGACACCATCCTGCGCCCCCGGCGCACTGTCGCGCGACCGCAGCGACACCGTCCACCGATCCGGAATCGTGCGCGATTCCTTGAACACCGCGGCAACCCCGGCCTCGGAGGTGGTACGGACGATATCGACCACACTCTCCACCTCTTCCGAGCGCACACCATCGACATCCTCGCGCCGCACAATGGCGTACACCAGTCCGGTCCCGCCACCGGCCTGCGGCTCCAACCGAGCCGAGCCGAGCACCCGCGACAGCATCGGCAACCAGCCGAACGGATGCGTATCCATCAGCGAGCGCGTGATTTCGGCACCGTCGATGCCGGTGGCCAGTAGCCGCTCGGCCAGGTGATGGGTACCGGGGCGCACCCACCGGAAGGATCCGGTATCGGTGACCAATCCGGCGTAAAGGCAATGTGCCACTTCGGCATCGATCGGCTCCTGCCAGGAATCGAGCAGCCGCGCGATCAGACTCGTCGTCGATTCCGCACTCGCATCGATCACATTGATCGTCCCGAACCGGGTGTTGGAGCGGTGATGATCGAACACCAAAGTCGTTCGGGCCCCGGCCAATCGATCGGCGAGCGCACCCAGTCGACCGGCACTGCCGCAGTCCACGGAAACCAGCAGATCCACCGCGACGGGTACATCGGCGGGCGGCACCAGGTGCTGCACGCCGGGCAGGGTCCGCATCGTCGCGGGCAGTTCGGCGGGCTCGGCGAACGATACCCACACCGGGACACCGCGCCGATGCAACACCAATGCCAGAGCGAGCCCGCTGCCGATGGTGTCGGCATCGGGCTGCACATGACATAGGATGGTGACCGAACGCGCCGCGTTCAATGCGGCAAGGGCCGGTCCGAAATCGACCGCATCGACAGCGACCCCCCTACCCGGGTCGACGGGCATCGTCGTCATGGTCTACCGCACGTCACTCGTCGGATTCGCGTTCGACCTTGTACGGGTCGGCATCGCCGGCATGGGTGGCGGTGGCCGCCACCTTCGCGACCGCGTCATCGGCGGCCCGCGCCCTGGCCAGCAGCTCTTCCATATCCCGTGCCGCGTCGGGCACCTTGTCCAGCACGAACGCCAGCGTCGGGGTGAATTTCACGCCGGTGCCCGCGCCCACCTTCGAACGCAGCACACCCTTCGCCTTGTCCAGACCCGCGGCTGCGGCCGCGTAATCCGGTTCCACGTCGAGGGTTTCGCCCATCACCGTGTAGTACACCGTCGCCTCGCGCAGATCGCCGGTGACCTTCGCATCGGTCACGGTCACGAAATTCAGACGCGGATCCTTCACCTCGTATTCGATCGCGGTCGCCACGATCGCGGAAATCCGCTTGGCGAGTCGGCGTGCCCTGGCTTGATCCACCATGGCTGAACCCTCCTCACTTGCTAACTCAGTCTTCGGGTCCGAAGATCCTGCGGCGCACTGCCAGCAACTCTAACTCCGGACGAGCCGCGACGTGACGCTCACATTTGTCGAGTACCTCGGTCAGGTGATCCATACCGGAACTGACCATGGCGACTCCGAGCAATGAGCGACGGTAGCGGTCTTGTTCCCCGCCCTCGGCGGCACTCACACCGAAACGCTGCAATTCGGCCAGCACGGGCCGGATCACCGAGCGCTTCTGCTTCAGCGAGTGCACGTCTCCGAGCAGGATGTCGAACTCCAGTGCACCCAGGTACACCCAAGCCTCCTGTATCGGCGCCTACGAAAGATTGTCTCGGTGGTCCGGTCCAGCGCTGATGGCCGGACCGGACCACCGACGAACAAATCAGTCGCGCGGCTTCTCGCGCAGCTCGTAGGCCTCGATCACGTCGCCTTCCTTGATGTCGTTGTAGGTCAACGTCATACCGCATTCGAAGCCCTCGCGGACCTCGGTGACGTCGTCCTTCTCCCGCTTCAAGGTGGAGATCGTGACCGTCTCGGCGACCACCATGTTGTCGCGGAGCAGGCGCGCCTTGGCGTTGCGCTTGACCGAACCCGAGGTGACCATGCAACCGGCGATATTTCCGACCTTCGACGAACGGAAGATCGCGCGGATCTCCGCCCGGCCCAGCTCGACCTCTTCGTAGATCGGCTTGAGCATGCCCTTGAGGGCCTTCTCGATTTCGTCGATGGCCTGGTAGATCACCGAGTAGTACCGGATGTCCACACCTTCGCGGTTGGCCAGCTCGGTCGCCTTGCCCTCGGCCCGGACGTTGAACCCGATGATGATCGCGTTCGACGCCGACGCCAGGTTGACGTTGGTCTCGGTGACGCCACCGACACCGCGGTCGATGACCCGCAGGCGCACCTCGTCGTCGATCTCGATACCGAGCAGCGCCTCCTCGAGGGCCTCGACGGTACCGGAGTTGTCGCCCTTGAGGATCAGGTTGAGCTCCGAAGTCTCCTTCAGCGCGGCATCCAGATCTTCCAGGCTGATCCGCTTGCGGCTGCGCGCGGCCAGTGCGTTGCGCTTGCG
Source organism: Nocardia pseudovaccinii NBRC 100343 (assembly GCF_001613225.1). Classification (GTDB taxonomy): domain Bacteria; phylum Actinomycetota; class Actinomycetes; order Mycobacteriales; family Mycobacteriaceae; genus Nocardia; species Nocardia pseudovaccinii. The sequence goes on along the minus strand of NZ_BDBY01000216.1, from coordinate 1,273 downwards.
CGCATTGCGACGGTCGGCGATCTGGCGAGCGATCCGGTCCTCGTCGACGACGAGCAGGTTGTCACCGGCGCCCGGCACCGACGTGAAGCCGATGACCTGGACCGGCCGCGACGGCAGCGCCGCGACGACATCGTCGCCGTGCTCGTCGACCATGCGGCGGACGCGACCGTAGGCGTCGCCCGCCACGATCGAATCACCGACGCGCAGCGTGCCGCGCTGGATGAGCACGGTCGCCACCGGGCCTCGGCCGCGGTCGAGGTGCGCCTCGATGGCGACACCCTGTGCGTCCATGTCCGGGTTGGCCCGCAGATCCAGCGCCGCGTCCGCGGTCAGCAGGACCGCCTCGAGCAGTTGCTCGATATTGGTCCCCTGCTTGGCGGAGATGTCGACGAACATGGTGTCGCCACCGTATTCCTCGGCAACCAGGTTGTATTCGGTCAGCTGCTGCCGGATCTTGTCCGGGTTCGCGCCTTCCTTGTCGATCTTGTTGACCGCGACCACGATCGGCACATCGGCCGCCTGCGCGTGGTTGATGGCCTCCACCGTCTGCGGCATGACGCCGTCGTCGGCGGCGACCACCAGGATCGCGATATCGGTGGCCTTCGCACCACGGGCACGCATGGCGGTGAACGCCTCGTGACCCGGGGTGTCGATGAAGGTGATGAGCCGGTCGTTGTCGCCCAGATGGGTGAGCACCTGGTAGGCGCCGATGTGCTGGGTGATGCCACCGGCCTCGCCCTCACGGACGTTGGCCTTACGGATGGTGTCGAGCAGTCGGGTTTTACCGTGGTCGACGTGACCCATGACGGTCACCACCGGCGGCCGCTGTTCGAGGTCTTCCTCGCCGCCCTCGTCCTCACCGTAGGTCAGGTCGAACGATTCCAGCAGCTCGCGGTCCTCGTCCTCGGGGCTGACCACGTGCACGACGTAGTTCATCTCGCTGCCGAGCAGCTCGAGGGTCTCGTCGTTCACCGACTGGGTCGCGGTGACCATCTCGCCGAGGTTGAACAGGGCTTGCACCAAGGCGGCCGGGTTCGCATCGATCTTCTCCGCGAAGTCCGACAGCGAAGCGCCGCGGGCGAGACGGATGATCTCGCCGTTACCGCGCGGCAGCCGCACGCCACCGATGGCGGGGGCTTGCATGCTTTCGTACTCGGCGCGCTTCGCCCGCTTCGACTTACGGCCACGACGCGGGGCGCCACCGGGACGACCGAACGCACCGGCCGCACCGCCACGGCCACCGGGACCACCCGGACGACCGCCGCCACCGCCA
>NZ_BDBY01000215.1 GCF_001613225.1 Nocardia pseudovaccinii NBRC 100343 | reverse complement strand
AAAAACTCAGCCGAAGCTGAGCCCGTGCACCGCCAACCACTGCTGCGGGTCGACGTGCTGTCCGTTGACGATCACCTCGAAGTGCAGATGCGGCCCGGTGGAGTCACCGCGGTTTCCCATGCGAGCAATCTGCATACCCGCCGGAACACGCTCGCCGACCGAGACGAAGAAGTCGTACATATGGCCGTAGACGGTGATGCTGCCGTCATCGTGCCGGATCCGCACCCATAGTCCGAATCCCTGCGCGGGTCCCGCATCGATGACGGTACCGCTGGCGACGGCATAGATCGGGGTGCCGATCGGCCCCGCGATATCGATGCCGTTGTGGAAAGTGCCCCAGCGCGAACCGAATCCGGAGGTGAAGGTGCCGCGGGTCGGCAAAACCATGCCGGTGATACCGGGCAGCGCCGAACCCGTCGTGACCGGCGCGCTGCCCGCTATCCACGGCTGATACTCACCGGACACGGCCGCGGCCGCCTCGGCCTTGGCACGTTCCAGCGTTGCGCGGGCCGCCGCCGCGACCACCTCCTGCTCACGGATGCGCTCGCCGTTGGCGATGGCATTCAGATAGCGCTTCACCGACGGCGGTGTCGACTGCATCTGCTGTGGATAGGCGAAGGCGACGCGTTGCGCTTCGTCCTGGCCGGGCGTGCGATCGGTGACGCTCCAGGTGACCGAGGAATCGGCGGCCGCGAATACGGCCGTGACGCAGACGCCCGCGATCAGGATCCGGTGCTTGCGCAATAGCGCGCGATAGTCGGGTTTGGGTCGGTCCTCCCACAGCGCGTGCAGGTCGGGCGGTGGCTGCCGACGCAGCCAGACCAAGCCGTCCTTGCACTCGCCGAGCACCTCGCGCGCCCGCCCGCGCAATTCGGATTCGCGCCGTTCCCGCAACTTGGCACGCCAATCGGGGGGTATGACACCGATGCCACCCACCCCGGGTACTCGGTCCAGCCGCGCACGGCGAGCCTTGTCAAGCATTAACGCCGACCATAACCCGCGCCGCATGCCGCGAACATGACGAACCACGGGTGGGTCGCATTTCGGTCCGGCAAAAGCCGAGCATCGGCGCACACCCGACGTGCGGGACCGTCTACCGTACGTCGGGTGTCCAGAGAATCTCGCCGGTCGACCATTCCACCTTTCTACGTGATGGATGTCTGGAAAGCTGCCGCGGAACGGGCCAGGACGCACGGCGATGTGCTGGTGCTGGCGGCCGGGCAGCCCTCGACGCCCGCACCCGCCCCGGTGCTGCGCGCGACGAAGACGGCGATCGATTCCGAATTGCTCGGCTACACAGAGACATTCGGCATTCTGCCGCTGCGCGAGGCGATCGCCGAACATCACCGCGATACCTACGGATACGCCGTCGAACCCGATGATGTCGTGGTGACCACCGGCTCCTCCGGCGCGTTCACCCTCATCTTCCTGGCCGCATTCGACGCCGGGGACACCGTCGTGGTGGCCAGGCCCGGATATCCGGCCTATCGCAATTCCCTCACCGCGCTGGGATGTCGCGTGGTCGAACTCGATTGCGGTGCGGAGACCCGATTCCAGCCGACGGTCGCCATGCTCGAGGCGCTCCCGGAACCGCCCGCCGGTCTGATCGTGGCCAGTCCGGCCAACCCGACCGGCACCATGATCGATCCGGATGAGCTCGCCGCGCTGGCCCGCTGGTGCGATGCGCACGACACCCTGCTGATCTCCGACGAGATCTACCACGGCATCACCTACCAGGGCCTCAGTGGCGGCCGGACATCATCGGCCTGGGAGACCTCGCGCGAATCCGTGGTCATCGGTTCGGTCTCGAAGTACTTCTCGATGACCGGGTGGCGGCTCGGCTGGATGCTGGCGCCGAGCGGATTGCGACCCGCACTGCAGCGGCTCGCATCCAATATGACCGTGTGTCCGCCCGCGGTCTCGCAGTTCGCGGCGCTGCACGCGTTCGGCGCCGAGGCCAAGGAGGAACTCGACGGTCACGTCCGGCGCTACGCGGTGAATCGGCAACTACTGCTGGAGGGGCTGCCCAAGCTCGGCATCACCGAGCTGGCCCCGGCCGACGGCGCCTTCTACGCCTACGCCGATATCGGCCACCTCACCGACGATTCCAGGAAGTGGTGTGCCGAGGTGCTCGACCACACCGGAGTCGCCTTGGCCCCCGGAATCGATTTCGATACCGCGGCGGGGCACCGGACGGTACGGTTCTCCTTCGCCGGAGCTACCGCGGACATCGAGGCGGCACTCGTTCGGCTGGGTCACTATCTGCGTGGTTGATCATGCTGTCCGACAACAAGTTTGCACAGTTCGGCACCCTGAACGAGCAGATGCGGTAAAACAACGATGGCTGGGCTTTCACTCTTTGGGTTTCCTCTGATTTCGCACGGATGAGCTGATGATGACTGGCACGATGGCACGGTGATAACCGCGACGACCCCGAAAGGCGAACGGCGTCGCCAGGCTTTGGTAGCGGCCGCCGCCGAGTTGTTACTCGAAGGCGGATTCGATGCGGTGCGGCATCGCTCGGTCGCAACGCGCGCCGACCTTCCACTGGCGTCGACGACGTACTACTTCGAGTCGCTCGATGATCTGATCGCGCGAGCGGTCGAATTCAGCGGCAATGCGGAGCTGGACGCGATGCGGCGCCGGGTCGGCGAGGTGAGCCACCGCAGACGCGGCGCGGAGGCGACCGTCGACCTGGTGTTGGACCTGCTGGTGGGGTCGGACGGAAACGACGCCGGTGCACGCGGGCAGCTCATCGCGCGCTATGAGCGTTCGGTGGCCTCGGCGCGGCATCCGGAACTGCGGGACGTGCAGCTCCGACTAAGGGCGCAGCTGGACGAGCTGCTCGCCGATGTGCTGCGCCGCTCCGATCGGGCGGTTCGGGCGGAACAGTTGCGCAGGATGGTCGCGGTGGTCGACGGGGCCGTGGTGGCGGCGCTGAGCGAAATGGACCCGGAGCCAAGGCGAATGGCGCGCGGTGCGTTGCTCGAGGTCATCGATATTGTCGCACCCGCGACGCCGCAGCAGGTCGACAGGTTCCGGACACTAGACTGACAAGACGTGAGAGAGCGCAGCGAGCGAACCATAGGCACAGCGCCCCGGCGTACGACGGAGCCGAGCGCTAGCGAGGCGCAGTCGTGAGTCTCGTCCCGAATGTCCTCGCCACCCGATACGCCAGCCCCGAGTTGGTGCATCTCTGGTCGCCCGAGAACAAGATCGTGCTCGAGCGGCGGCTGTGGCTGGAGGTGTTGCGGGCGCAGTCCGAACTCGGCATCGATCTGCCCGCCGGTGTCATCGACGACTACGAGCGGGTCATCGATCAGGTGGATCTCGCCTCGATCGCCGAGCGTGAGCGGGTCACCCGCCACGACGTGAAGGCGCGCATCGAGGAATTCAACGCGCTGGCCGGGCACGAGCATGTGCACAAGGGCATGACCAGCCGCGATCTCACCGAGAATGTGGAGCAGCTGCAGATCAGGCTCTCGCTCGAGCATGTGCACGCGCACGGTGTCGCGGTGGCGGCACGGCTGGCCGAGCGGGCCGCCGAGTACCACGCGCGAGTGATGGCGGGCCGTTCGCACAACGTCGCCGCCCAGGCCACCACGCTCGGCAAGCGGTTCGCTTCCGCCGCCGACGAACTGCTGATCGCGCTGACCCGCCTGCGTGAGCTCATCGACCGCTACCCGCTGCGCGGTATCAAGGGCCCGATGGGCACCGCGCAGGACATGCTCGATCTGCTCGGCGGCGATTCGGCCAAGCTTGCGACGCTGGAGCAGCAGGTCGCGCGGCATCTCGGTTTCGCGAATGTGCTGACCAGTGTCGGCCAGGTGTATCCGCGCTCGCTCGATCACGATGTGCTGTCGGCGCTTGTTCAGGTAGGCGCGGGTCCGTCGTCGTTCGCGCACACCATCCGGCTGATGGCGGGCCACGAGCTGGTCACCGAGGGCTTCCAGCCCGGCCAGGTCGGCAGCTCCGCGATGCCGCACAAGATGAACACCCGCTCCTGCGAGCGCGTGAACGGGCTGCAGGTGGTGCTGCGCGGTTACGCCTCGATGGCCGCCGAACTCGCTGGCGCGCAATGGAATGAGGGCGATGTCTTCTGCTCGGTGGTGCGCCGCGTCGCGCTGCCGGACGCGTTCTTCGCCATCGACGGCATGATCGAAACCTTCCTCACCGTGCTCACCGAATTCGGCGCCTATCCGGCCGTCGTCTCCCGCGAACTCGACCGCTACCTGCCCTTCCTCGCCACCACCCGCATGCTCATCGCCGCCGTGCGCGCCGGTGTGGGCCGCGAAACCGCGCACGAGGTAATCAAGGAACACGCCGTGGCGGTCGCCCTCGCCATGCGTGAACAGGGTCGCGAACCCGACCTGCTGGACCGACTGGCCGCCGACTCCCGCTTCCCCTTGGACCGCGCCGAATTGGATGCCGCCCTGGCCGACAAGTCCGCCTTCATCGGCGCGGCTGAAGCTCAGGTTTCCGATGTGGTCGCCGCCGTCCAGAAGCTGGTGGACCAGTACCCCGACGCCGCTCGCTACACCCCCTCGCCGATCCTTTAGCGATCGGCCATAGTGATCGGCGTGAATCCGTACACGATCTTTGCCGACATTGTTGCTGGGCGGGCCGAGGCCAGCCGGGTGTACGAGGACGATGATGTGGTGGCGTTCATGGATATTCGGCCCATGACGCCGGGGCATTTACTCGTGGTGCCGAAGGTGGCGGCGCGGAGTCTGGCGGAACTGGATCCGGCGGTCGGGGGGAAGTTGTTCCAGGTGGCGCAGAAATTGGCGGGGGCGCTGCGGGACAGCGAGGTGGAGTGTGATGGCGTCAACTTCTTCTTGGCCGACGGGGTGACCGCAGGTCAGGAAGTGTTCCATGTGCACCTGCACGTCATTCCGCGGACACCGGGTGACGGGTTCGGATTGCGTGGGCGGCCGACCCGTCCGCGTCGCGCTGACCTGGACTATCTGGCGAGTTCGATCCGCGGCGCGCTCGAGCGCTGAGCCGTCGCCGGGCCGGGCGGTGACTGCCGTGAAAGTTATTACCTATCGGAAAGTTTGCCGCGGAAACGCCGGATAACAATTCTCTTCTCCAACGTCTCGACGTGAGTTACGTTGAAGGCCATTGTCATGCGGTGACGGAGGTAGGTTCGTGCGGCGAACGAAGATTGCTGTTGCGGTGCTCGCCTTTGCGACCGCACTGATGGGACCCATGCTTGTCGAGCCGGCCACGGCATCGGCCGCACGGATCGACCGGATCGATGAACTGAGCACGACGCGCTCGGCGCTGTTCATCGAATCGCCATCGATGGGGCGGATCATTCAAGTCGAGGTTCTGCACCCGGCGGGCGGCGGCTCGCATCCGTCCTTCTACCTGTTGGACGGCCTCGATCCGGGCATCAACCAGAGCACCTGGACCAATGCCACCGACGCCGAATCGTTCTTCCGGGGTAAGAACGTCAATGTGGTGCTGCCGGTCGGCGGCCAGGCAAGCTACTACACCGACTGGCAGCGCGACGATCCCAAATTCGGCCGCTACCAGTGGGAAACCTTCCTGACCGAGGAGCTGCCGCCGATCGTCGACGCCCGATACGGCAATGGCGTCAATGCCATCGGCGGTCTGTCCATGGGCGGCAATGCGGCCTTCATTCTCGCCGCCCGCCATCCCGAGTTGTACCGTGCGATCGCGGGCTACAGCGCCTGTCCCGACACGACTCTCGCCATGGGTGCGGTGATGTTCTCCATCGCCAACCGCGGCGGCAACCCGGTGAATATGTGGGGCGGTCCCGGCAGCCCGGCCTGGGCCGAACACGATGCGGCGGCGCTCGCGGATCGCTTGCGCGGCAAGACGATCTACCTCTCCACCGGCACCGGTGTACCCGGTCCGCACGAGGCCGAGGTCAAACCCCAACTGGGTGAGAACATCGTCCTCGGCGGCCCGGTCGAGGTCGGCGTGAACACCTGCGTCATTTCGTTCGAACAACGGCTGCGTTCCCTCGGCATACCGGCCGAGGTCGATTACAGCCCGACCGGAACCCACTCCTGGTCCTACTGGCAGGACACCCTGCACGCCTCCTGGCCGACCATCGGCCCGGCGATCGGAGCCTGAGGTCAGGCCCGCAGCACCCGGACGATGGCGAATACCACGACTATCGCGGCCAGGAAGGCGGTACCGAGGATGACGATGCCCGCGGGCGCGCCGAATAGTTCGACGTTCTCGGTTCGGTGGATCGTCTGGTAGACCTCCGCGTCGCTGGCATCGGCCTCGAAGGCGAAGTCGGAGCGGATATCCGCCGGGCTATCGATCGAAATCCGCAGTTCGGTCAGGTAGTCGCGGCCATTCGTCGTCACCGGCGCGAGTTCTGGATCCGATGACGCAACCCGGCCCGCGAAATCGACGTGCACGCTCTGTGCGGTGGCATCGGGATCGGAGCGTCGCACGCGATGCTCACTCAGCGCGTAAAGGTGCACGTACTGGGCCCGTTCGGCGGCACTGGACATGCGCATCGGATACACGAACCGATCCGAATCGAAGGTCAGGCGCACCGGATCTATTGCGCCGTCGAGCGGTTGGGCGCTGGTGAGGCGCATAGCGACGAAGGACCAGCCCTCGCGCAGATACGGTTCGAGGGTGCTGACGACCTCGGGGCGCATCTCGTAGCCGTTGTCGCTCAGCCACTTTCGAATGCCATCCAGGTTGCCGCCGGACAGGGTGGTCGCCTCCAGCGGGCCGAGTTGCACGCGGCCGAGGACGGTCGGGCCGCCACCGGCAGCGCTCATGGCGCCCTCGCCCGCGGCGTCGCTGGAACCCGAGCCGAACCATCGACGCTGGGTGACGACCTTGGGTGCGGTCAAGTTCGCCAGTTCGGTAAAGGTCGCGGCGGAACCGCCCGCGACGGTCGCCGGTTTCGGCGTCGGCACGAACAGCGCCGCCTGATCGGTGCCGGATTTCAGGGCGAGCCGCATGAGCACCGTCTCCCGCTGACCGTCCCAGCTGACCAGCGCCGTCTCCTCGCGCACCGACGCCGGGTGACCCGGTGGATTGGCGACCCCGCCGCAAGCACATGCGGAAGCCGGTGCGAGCGCGCCGATTCCGGCGGTGGCGAACAGCATTCCGATGACGGCCAGCAGGTGAACAGCACGCATGGCCGCGAGCCTAATGGGCTGCGCGGCCATGCGGCCGGACCATCAGGCGCACCGCGTTTCGCGCAACTCCCAGCTCGGATAGTCGCTGTACCCCGCCGCATCGCGCCCGTACAGCAACTCGTCGCGGATCGAAGCCAGCGGCAGATCGTGCGTAATCCGCTGCACCAGATCGGGATTGGCGATGAACGCGCGTCCGAACGAGACCAGGTCGGTGAGTCCTTGCCGGAGCACCGCCTCGGCCTCGATCGCGCTGGTCGGCTTGCGGTTCTCACCGATGTTCGCGATGAGCGTGCCGTGCCAGCGCGGCCGCAGATCGGCCAGGGCCGGATAGTCGTCGTTGTCGGTCAGATGCAGATAGGCCAGGTCGCGGCGATCCAACTCGGCCACCAGCGTGCGGTACAGCGGTGCCGGATCGGCCTCGTACATATTGAACTGCGGGTTGCCCGGCGACAGGCGAATAGCGGTCCGCTCCGATCCGACGGCCCCGGCGACCGCGTCGACGATGGCCAGCGGCGCACGCATGCGGTTCTCGATGGAGCCGCCGAATTCATCGGTGCGCAGATTGGTGTTATCGGCCAGGAACTGGTGCGGCAGATAGCTATTGGCACCGTGGATCTCGACACCGTCGAAGCCCGCCGCGATCGCATTGGCCGCAGCTGCCGCGAAATGCTCGACCACTGCGGCGATTTCGGCACGGCTGTACGCGCCCGGTGTGATCGGATCGGCCTTGGTGCCGTCGAGCAGATGCGGCCGATCGTCATCCAGCACCGACGACGGTCCAATGGGCCATGAGCCGTCGACCCGCGCCAGCGGATGTCCCTTCCGACCTCCGTGCATCAGTTGTGCGACGATCCGCCCGCCCGCCGCGTGCACCGCATCGGTGACTTTCCGCCAGGCATCGACATGGCGACCCGTCTGCAGGCCGGGCACCCAGGCCTCGCTCTGGCCGGTCGAATGCGGCCAGATGCCCTCGGTCACGATCAGTCCGGCCGTGGCCCGCTGCGCGTAGTAGTCGACGACATCGGCGGTCGGCGAGCCGTCCGGCTGCGAGCGCAACCGGGTCATCGGTGACATGACGATGCGGTTGGGCAGGGCCAGACCATGGTTGCGGTATTCGCTCAATAGCTGCATGGCCGTACCATAAAACCTGACATCAATGTGAGGTCAAGTAAGCTCGATATCGCAACGGCTTATCTCGGGAGCACATGGGTAACTCGTCGGGAACGCCCAGCAGCCCTTTCATGCTCGGCCGCCGGTCCGCAGCGGCGGTTCCGTTGCACTCACTTGTCGGCAAAAGGTCCGGGGAGGCGGAATAGATATGCGTATCGGTGAGCTGGCCGAGCGGACCGGGGTGAGCGTCCGGTCGCTGCGGTACTACGAGGCCAAGGGCATGCTCGGAGCCGAGCGCAGCTCCGGTGGTCAGCGCGAATATCCGGAGTCCGCGGTCGCGCGGGTGCTGCGCATACGCGAAATGTTCGCCGCGGGCATCGGCAGCGATACGGTCAGCCAGTTGCTGCCGTGTATCCATGACGAAGACGGCACACCGAACGAGCTGGCGACACCGTTCCTGGTGGACAAGCTGGCCGAGGAGCGCCGTCGCATCGATCAGGCCATGACCGATCTGCACCGGGCGGGCGAGGTACTCGACGAGATCCTCCGAGCGGCGGGCGGTGCGCAGCCCGAACAGTAGGGTGGAGCCCATGGCTCTCGACAGTGGAATCGGAACGCTCGCCGGTCCGGGTGATGTGACGGCCCCGGTCGCCAAGACGGTGCGCACCGAGCGGGTGCACCACGGCGATGTCTTCATCGATGAGTACGAATGGCTCCGCGATAAGGAAAACTCCGAGGTCATCGCCTACCTCGAGGCCGAGAACGCCTACACCGAGGCGCAGACCGCCCATCTCGGCGGACTGCGGAACAGGATCTTCGACGAGATCAAGTCGCGCACCCAGGAGACCGATCTGTCGGTGCCGACCCGGATGGGCGAGTACTGGTACTACTCGCGCAGCTTCGAGGGCAAGCAGTACGGCGTGCACTGCCGCTGTCCCATCGATGCGGCGGCCGAGGGCATCGATGCCTGGACTCCGCCGCAGCTCGAGGTCGATACCGAGATCCCCGGGGAGCAGGTGCTGCTCGACAGCAACCAGGTCGCCGAGGGGCACGACTTCTTCGCGCTCGGCGCATTCTCGATCAGCCATGACGGCAACCTGCTCGCGTACTCGGTCGATACCAGCGGTGACGAGCGCTATCTGCTGCGCTTCAAGGACCTGCGCACCGGCGAAGTGCTCGCCGACGAGATCGCGGGCACCGCACCCGGCGCGACCTGGTCGCTGGACGGCACGCACGTCTTCTATCAGACGGTCGACGCATCCTGGCGACCCGACACCGTGTGGCGGCACCGGCTCGGTACGGGCAAGGACGACGACGTCAAGGTCTTCCACGAGCCCGATGAGCGCTACTGGGTGAGCATCGGCGCGACGCGCTCGGAGAAGTACCTGATGATCTGGGTCGGCTCCAAGATCACCACCGAGGGCTGGGTGCTCGAATCCGATAATCCGGAAGGGGATTTCCGGGTCATCATTGCGCGCCGCGATGGCGTCGAATACTCTGCGGAACATGCGGTGGTCGGCGGCGAGGACCGTTTCCTGATCCTGCACAATGATGTCGTGGACGGGGTGAAGGCCGAGAACTTCGTCCTCGCCGAGGCCCCGGTATCGGATCCGTCGAATATGACGCTGCTGATCGGCCATCGTGACGATGTGCGGCTCGAGGATATCGATCCGTTCGCCAGTCATCTGGTGCTGAGCTATCGGCGCGAAGCCCTGACCCGCGTCGCCATTTGGCCGCTGACCGAATCCGGCTACGGCGAGCGGCGCGAACTCGAATTCGATCTGGAACTCTTCGCGGTCGGTTCCGGCGCCAATCCGGAGTGGGAGCAGCCGACGCTGCGCATCGGGCTGACCTCGTTCATCACGCCGATGCAGGTCTTCGACTACGTGCCCGCCACCGGTGAGCTGCTGCTGCGCAAGGAGCAGCCGGTGCTCGGCGGCTACGACGCGAACGACTATGAGCAGCACCGGGATTGGGCGATCGCCGCGGACGGCACCCGGATTCCGATCTCGCTGGTGCGGAAGAAGGGTCTGCCCGCGGGGCCGAAACCGCTGCTGCTGTACGGATACGGCTCCTACGAGGCCAGTATGGATCCGTCCTTCTCGGTATCGCGGCTTTCGCTGCTCGATCGCGGCATGGTGTTCGCGGTCGCGCATGTGCGCGGCGGCGGTGAAATGGGGCGGCTCTGGTACGAGAACGGCAAGACGCTCACCAAGAAGAACACCTTCACCGATTTCGTCTCCTGCGCAAGGCATCTCATCGATACCGGCGTAACCTCCGCGGACCGGGTGATCGCCGACGGCGGCAGTGCGGGCGGCCTGCTGGTGGGTGCGGTAGCGAACCTGGCACCCGAGTTGTTCAAGGGCATCCTGGCCAACGTGCCGTTCGTCGACCCGCTCACCTCGATCCTCGACCCGTCGCTGCCGCTCACCGTCATCGAATGGGACGAGTGGGGAAATCCATTGGCGGACAAGGACGTCTACGACTACATGAAGTCCTACGCGCCCTACGAGAACATCGAAGCCAAGGACTATCCGGCCATTCTGGCCATCACCAGCATCAACGACACCCGCGTGCTCTATGTCGAGCCCGCCAAGTGGGTCGCCAAACTGCGCGCCACCAAGACCGGCGACACACCGCTGCTGCTCAAGACCGAAATGAGCGCGGGCCACGGCGGTGTCAGCGGCCGCTACGAGAAGTGGAAGGAAGTCGCCTTCGAATACGCCTGGGTGCTCGACACCCTCGGCTTGGCCGACGCGTAGCCTCCGTGCGCGGCCGGTTCACCCCGGCCGCTCACCCGGCGGGTACCAATAGTTTGCCGAGCAGCGTCGTGAGCTGGCGGCGGTCAGCGCCGCGAAGGTGTCATCGAGGTAGGCCGGAATGGCCGCCTCCGCCTCGTGCAGCCGTTCGCGGCCCGCATCGGTGATGGTCACGGCATAGGCGCGGCGGTCGCGCTGATTGCGTTCGCGCCGTACGTAATCCGACCGCTGGCCTACACCCTCGGCACCGACTTCGAACCGGCTGTCCGGGTGCCGAGGGCGCAGGTACTGCACTGGGAGCGGTGGTAGGTCAGAGGCCGCAGGTGCGCATGTTGTCCAGGAACGTCGCACGATCGCTGTCGCGGAATTGCTCGATTCCCTGGTACGCGCCGTTCGCATCCATAATCGCGATATAGGCGTCGGCGATCTGATCCGGCGTCGCATCCGGGGTCTTGTTTCGCACCTGGTTGACGAATCCCTGTGTGGCCGTGCATGTTTCGTCTTGACTGAAGATCTGGGGATCGCCCGGATCGGCTAGGGCCGTAGCCGGTGCGAGGAGCAGGAGTGGAACTGACAGAGCGCTGAGCAGGGCTGTCTTCACGCCGGAGATCCTAGGGCAGATGTGCCGCGGGTGGAACGCAGTGTTCGTCGGCGGGTCATCCGCCCTGCACGCCGAGTACATCTGCGGCTGACACCGTAAGGCCATGAACGCTGAGCTGATCGTGTCGATTTCCGGGATCCGGGACACCACGCGGGACGCGGCTATCGAGTTCGCGGCCGAAATGGATCGCCGCGATGTGCGGCTTTCGCTGCTGGTCGCGCCCCGGTTGAAGGGTGGCTACCGGCTGCTGGAAGATCCGGCGACGCAGTCGTGGCTGCGCGGTCGGCGGGCCCGCGGCGATGCGATCGTGCTGCACGGCTACGACCAGGCGGCGACCAAGCGCCGCCGAGCCGAATTCGCCACGCTGCCCCGGCACGAGGCGCGCTTGCGGCTGACCGCGGCGGATCGGGTGCTCGAGCAGGTGGAACTGCGCACCCGGCTGTTCGCGGCCCCGCGCTGGGATGCCTCGGCGGGCGCCATCGAGGCGCTGCCCGAGGCTGGTTTCCGGCTCGCGCTCGGGTTGACCTCGATTCTCGATCTCGAGCGCAATATCGCCCAGAAGGCGCGGGTCTATGGCATGGGCGAGGGTTTCCGCGCCGAGCCGTGGTGGTGTCGCGCGCTGGTGCTCGGCGCGGCCAGGACCGCGCGTCGCGGCGGTGTGCTGCGGCTGGCCGTTTCCGCCGCTCAGCTCGGCCGTTCCGGTCCGCGGCAGGCGATGCTCGACGCGGTCGATCTCGCTTTGTTCCACGGCGCGGCCAGCGACGTGTACCGCTGGGAGCCGTTCGCCGCCGTCAAGGCGGCCTGATCGGGTCCGCCGGAAGCCGTGCAGGGGTGTGGTCGGCACCGCCCGCACGAGGCGCCGCCGCCCGTAATGGCGTGACCGGGCGGCGGCGCGCGGCGTAATCGATGCTGCGCCAGCGCTATTCGCGGCTCGGTCGGACGGGTTTGGCCTGCTCGCTCGGTACCGCCGCGGTCGCGTTATGCGTGAATCCGCCCGCTTCCTCTCGGGTGAGCGGTTTGGCTTGTGGATGCTTTTCCAGTTGCGCCATACTGCGCGCGATATCGGCGAGCAGTAGGTCGGCCATATCGATGCTGAACCCGTGCCGGACCAGTGCGCGCATGATCGTCTCGTTCTCGCGGTCGGCGGGCAGCGGATACGCGGCGATCAGCCAACCCCTGGTCCGCAGCCGATCCGACAATTCGTAGAGATTGAAGCCGACATTTTCGGTCAGCCGCCACGACACCGCCGCGATGCCCCGATGTGGATCGCCGCCGTGGATCATCTCGAACGGCCCGAGTTTCAGCAGGCCATCGGCCAGATGCTGGGCGACGTGGTAGAGCTGGGACTGCAGGCGGGCGTATCCGGTGCGGCCGAGCCGGATGAATTCGTAGTACGAGGTGATCACCTGCCCGCCGGGGCGGGAGAAGTTGAGATTGAAGGTGGCCATGCTGCCGCCGAGGTAGTCCACATTGAAGATCAGCTCTTCGGGTAGATCGGCGGCCTCACGCCAGATCGCCCAGCCCGATCCGAGCGGCGCTAGCCCGGTCTTGTGGCCGGAGGCATTGATCGATTTGACCCGCGGCAGCCGGAAATCCCAGATCAGATCCGGCGCGGTGAACGGCGCGAGGAAGCCGCCGCTGGCGGCGTCGACATGGATGGGGATATCCAGGCCGCTGACCTCCTGCAGCCGGTCCAGCGCCTTGCTGATCTCGGCGACATCCTCGAACAGGCCGGTGTAGGTCTGCCCGAAGGTCGGCACCACCATGATGGTGCGCGCATCGCAGTAGGCGGATACGTCGTCGGGATGCATGGTCAGCCGGTCCCCGCGCAGCGGAATCTGCCGTATCTCCACATCGAAATAGCGCGCGAACTTTTCCCAGCACACCTGCACCGGGCCGCAGACGAAATTCGGGGTTCCGGTGCCGCCACGCTTGCGCCAGCGGAATTTGGCGGCCAGACCGCCGAGCATCGCCGCCTCGCTCGAGCCGGTGGTGGAGGTGCCGTGCGTGCCCGCCGGATCCGGCGCATGCCACAGATCGGCGACCATCCGCACGCACCGGCGCTCCAATTCGGCGGTCTGCGGGTATTCGTCCTTGTCGACGATGTTCTTGTCCAGGGATTCGTTCATCAGCCTGCGCGCCTGATCGTCCACCCAGGTGGTGCAGAACGTCGCCAGATTCATCCGGGAGACGCCGTCGAGCATCAGCTCGTCGTGCACGATCTCGTAGGCGACCTGCGGGAACAACTCGTTGATCGGAAATCCGGCCTTCGGCGCCGACCGGCGCAGGCCCGGCAGGGCGAATAGGTCGTCGGGCTCCAGTCCTTCTGTCATCGAACCGCCTCCGAATATGGATCGCGTGATGTTTGCGAAAACAGTGGCAACCAGCGTCGACGTTTCAGCATGTCACAGCGGCGACCGGATTTTCGGTGTTCCGAACCGGACGACACAGACCGATCGGTCGGCTGAGTTCTCCGTATGTGCCGAGCGGTTCATGCCAGAGTGTGCGGGCGGCGCGCGGTCGGCCGCCTCTGTGCCGGATCGGATCTGAAATGAGGTTTCGCAGATGATCGACGACTCCCGCATCGCGGCGCTGCGCCAGCGGGTGGCCGCGCTGATGCCGCAGGCGAAAACCGATCTCACCCAACTGGTTTCGTTCAAGTCGGTGGCCGATCCCCGACAGTTCCCGCTGGAGGAATGCGACCGGACCGCGCAGTGGGTGGCCGACGCATTCGCCGGGGCGGGCCTTACCAAGGTGGGTCTGCACGAAACTCCCGATGGCAGTAAGGCGGTCATCGCCTCGCGTCCCGCGCCGAACGGTGCGCCGACGGTATTGCTCTACTGCCACTACGACGTGCAGCCGCCGCTCGACGACGATGCCTGGCGCACCCCGGTCTGGGAGCTGACCGAGAAGGACGGCCGCTGGTACGGGCGCGGCAGCGCAGACTGCAAGGGCAATATCGTGATGCATCTGACCGCGCTGCGGGCCCTCGGCGCGGAACTGCCGCTCGGGGTGACGCTGGTCGCGGAGGGTTCCGAGGAGCAGGGCACCGGCGGACTCGAACAATTCGTCGCAGCCAATCCGGATCTTCTACGCGCGGATGCGATCCTGATCGGCGACTGCGGCAATTTCGCGATCGGGGTGCCGACCTTGACCGAGACCCTGCGCGGCAGTGTGAACGTTGTCGTCACCATCGAAACCCTTGCCGGGCCAATGCATTCCGGCATGTTCGGCGGTCCCGCCCCCGATGCGCTCGCCGCGCTCGTCCACCTGCTCGCCTCCCTGCGCGACGAACACGGCAACACCACGGTGGCCGGACTGCCCAATTATCAGAGCTGGACCGGGGTGCAGTACTCGGAGGACCAATTCCGCGCGGACGCAGGCGTACTCGGCGGCGTCGAACTCATCGGTGACGGCACCGTCGCCGATATGCTCTGGGCGCGACCGGCTTTGACGGTGCTCGGCATCGACGCGCCGAAGGTGGTCGGCTCGGCGGCGGCCATCCAGCCCGCCGCGCGAGCCCGGCTCAACCTGCGCATTCCACCGGGCACCGATCCCGACCAGGCGCTGGAACTGCTGACCGCACACCTGCGTGCGCATACGCCGTGGCGCGCAAAACTCTCCGTGGAAACCGAGTCGACCGGCGCACCGTTCCGATCGGCCAGCGGCGGTCCCGCCCGCACCGCCATGGAAGCCGCACTCACCGCCTCATACGGCCGCCCGACCACCACCCAGGGCCAGGGCGGCTCGATCCCGCTGTGCAACGTCTTCGCCGATACCTACCCGCACGCCGAGATCATGCTGCTTGGCGTCGAAGAGCCCAAATGCTTGATCCACGCCCCCAACGAAAGCGTCGACCCATCCGAAATCGAACACATGGCCCTCGCCGAGGCACTCTTCCTCACCGCCTACGCCGAACAGGTCCGCTGAGCGGGCGTTGGACACCCGATCACCATGCATCCGTGGCGGACCCTCTCGACATTCGCCGCCAGTGATACATGGTGATCAGCAGTCCAGGAGTTAGAGGTCGCGCTGGGCCTCAGGAGGGATGACGGTGAATTCTGTGGTGGTGGGGCCCATTTCGGCTAGGCGGCCGAAGTAGATGCCTTGGGCTTCGGGTTGGATGATGCCGAAGTGGATGGGAAAGGCCGTGCGCGGGGCGACCGCGCGCAGGTAGTCGACGGCCTCGCTGATGCGCATCCACGGTGCGGATGCTGGTATCGCGAGGACACCGACCGGTACCGGTGGCACCCAGAGCGAGTCGCCGGGGTGCACGAGTTGGGCAGGGTCGTCCGGGGTGCCGAGTTGGAAGACGGTGTTGTCGATCACCGGGATCTCGGGGTGGATGACCGCATGCCTGCCGCCGCCTCCGGTGATCTGGAGATCGCCGAGGGTGATCACATTGCCCGCGTGTACCGGCTCCCACGGCTCGCCGCGCTGCTGTGCGGTCTGTGGATCGCTGAACAGGCGCGCGTTCGGGTTGTTGTCGAGCAGCGCCTCGATTCGGCTCGGATCGATATGGTCGGGATGCTGGTGGGTGACGGCGATGGCGTCCAAGCCGGTAATGCCCTCGAAGCCGTGCGAGAAGGTGCCCGGATCGAACAGCACCTTCTTGCCGTGCAATTCGACGAGGATGCAGGAGTGGCCGAAGTGGGCTATGCGCATGGGGCCATGCTATTCGACTCGACCCCGACCGTAGCTCGGACAAGCTGGACAACTACGCTGCTCAGGTAACCCCAACACCACCTGAGGAGCAACGCGTGGCACGAGTCGTGGTCGAGGTGATGCCGAAGGCCGAGATCCTGGATCCGCAGGGTCAGGCCATCGCCGGCGCGCTCCCGCGCCTGGGATTCGCCGGAGTGTCGGATGTGCGGCAGGGCAAGCGATTCGAACTCGATGTCGACGACAGTGTCAGCGACGCGGAGCTCGAACAGATCGCCGAGGCGCTGCTCGCCAACACCGTGATCGAGGACTGGAAGGTCGTGCGGGTCTCGGCATGAGCGAGCGAATCAAAAACACAGCCGCCCTGGCGGGTATGACGGAGCCGAGCGCCAGCGAGGCGCAGTCATGACCGCCAGGATCGGGGTCATTACTTTTCCGGGCACGCTCGACGATGTCGACGCCGCTCGGGCGGTGAAACTGGCGGGCGCCGAGGCGGTCAGCCTGTGGCATGCCGATGCCGATCTGAAGCAGGTCGACGCGGTGGTCGTGCCCGGCGGCTTCTCCTACGGTGACTACCTGCGTGCAGGTGCCATCGCCCGGTTCGCCCCAGTGATGGGTGAGGTCGTCAAGGCCGCGGGTAAGGGTCTGCCGATCCTGGGCATCTGCAACGGTTTCCAGGTGCTGTGCGAGGCGGGTCTGCTGCCCGGTGCGCTGACCCGCAACGAGGGTCTGCACTTCGTCTGCCGTGACGAATGGCTGCGCGTCGAAACCGCGAACACCGCTTGGACCTCGCGCTTCGAGCCCGGCGCCCAGATCCTCATCCCGGTCAAGAACGCCGAGGGTCGCTACCAGGCGTCGGAGAGCGTGCTCGATGAACTCGAGGGCGAGGGCCGGGTGGTCTTCCGTTACGCGGGCGACAATCCGAACGGCTCCCAGCGCGATATCGCAGGCATTTCCTCGGCCGATGGCCGGATCGTCGGCCTGATGCCACATCCCGAACACGCCACCGAGCCGCTGACCGGCCCGAGCGACGACGGCCTCGGCCTGTTCCTCTCGGTACTCGACACCCTGGTCGCTGTGTAGTTGGCCGCGGCTCTGGCGCGGCGTGTTCGCGGCCGACCCTTTCGAGCGACCTGCGAGCAAGTCGCTTAGCGGCGCGGCCGAGACTCGCGACTTCGTCGCATGCGCTTCGGCCACTCGGCCGCGAACTCCTCGCTCGTAAGACTCGCTCCGTGGTGGTCACCGCGTGGGGTAAGCACTCAGGTGATCCGGGCGATGATGTCGAAGTCGACGCCGTCGGCCAGCGCGATATAGCCGTGCTGTTGGGCCTGGTTTCCGATGAATCTTCGGGAACCGCCAGGGGTTTCGAGTTGTACGCCTTGATCGAGGGCCGCGTGCACGTCGGGAACGGCCAGTGATCCGACCGTCTCGCCGATCGCGCGCAGGGTGTGGATCGCCTCGTAGCTCATATTGCTGAAGCTGGTCAGTGCGGGTGCGAAGGTGCCGTGTAGGCGGCGGTAGCGAGTCAGTCGGTCGCGGCCGTCGTCGGTGTCCGGGTCCACGAAGAAGCTCGATGCCACGTAGAAGTTGTGGTTGGCGTCGGGGCCGCCGGTCAGCAGGACGTTCTCGTCGGCGGCCGGGCTGATGCGCAGCAGCGTGTCGGCGCGTCCGGTGGCGGCGAACTGCTGGTTGAAGCGAGAGACATCCGCCCCGACCATCAGGATGATGACGGCGTCGGCTTGGTCCAACGCAGGATCCCGCAGGAATTCACCGAAGTCCGGTGCGCCGAGCGGTACGAATCGCTCCAGCACGATGGCACTCGGATCGGCCAGACTGCGGCGCACCGCCTTGGCCGATTCGCGCGGCCAGATGTAGTCGTTGCCGATGATCGCCCAGCGGCGCACACCGTGTTCGCGCTCGAGCCAGTGCACGGCGGGCAGGGTCTGACCCGCCGGATGTTCCCCGAGCATCAGCACCCCGGGTAGCTCATTGGTGAGGCCCTCGTGTCCGGTGGCGAAAAGATAGGGCACCCGGCTGGCATTAGCCCGCGCGACGGCCAATCGCACCGCCGAGGTGTGCCAGCCGGTGATCGCGTGCACCATCCCGGTGGCGAGCAGCGCGGAAACCTCATCGGCGACCTCACGCGGATTCCGGCCGCCATCGATATTCGTAGTACGAATTTCGCGGCCGAGAAAACCGGTCCCAGCATTGATTTCGTCGACCGCGAGGGAAATCGCCGCATCGCACGACGCCGCGACGATACCGCCCGGTCCCTGCATCGGGACTATGTTCAGGATCTCGACCGTGCCGTCTGGGCTCTCGCCGAACGCTGACATTCGGTACTCTTCTTCTCGTTCGAGCGAAATTCATGGCAGGCAGGAAATAATGACGACCATTGTAAGCGGATATTCCACGCTGCATGGTGCGCTGCGTGCCGCGGAACGGCGTTGGCTGGATCACCTCGACGCCGCCCTGTGCGCCAGGCAACTGACAGCCGACCAATGGTCGATGCTGTCGAATCTGTCCACCGGGTTCGGGGTCACCATGAGTGAGCTCGCGGCCAGGTCGCAGCTACCGCCGTCCTCGGCGACCAGGCACGCCGACGCGCTCGCCGAACGCGGCCTGATCTTCCGGGTGGCCGCCGAGGACGACCGCCGCCGCATCCTGATCGGCCTGAGCAGGCTCGGTTCGGATCTGGTCGACGCGGTGCGCGCCGAGGAGGAGCGTGCGGAGCAGGAGTTGCGTTCGCGTATCGGTGCTCGGCGTTATGCGGAGCTCATGCGATTGCTCGAACTCGTTTCCGCGCAGTAGTTCAAATCGGTACAGCCTGAGTCGTCGGATGAATTAGTCCTATGAATTTTGGATGCGCTGGTGTGAGCGCGCAATTCACCATTCCTTGGGTTATGTTCCGAATAGACCTCATTATGCTGCCGCAATAATCGAGGTGTACGAGGAGACCGAGTAGTAGGCCGCCGCGGTGATTCCCCGCGACGAAACCGCGGACTTCGCCGAGGCCTGCACCGCAACGAGGTGTGCTTCGACCGTGAGCACTTCGGTCCGTACGAGTTGTCGAACCGGGGTATGAGCCGTGCGCCCGGTGCACACGGGATAGTGGACTGCCCGCTCGATCTCTGTCGAACCCGGATCAACGATCCGCTGCGAGGCGCAGGGGCACCTGCGGATCTGATCGAGACGGATCCTGAGGTCTGCGCGAGGTCTGCATAGGATCGCAGGCATGCCCGTTTCCACCACC
>NZ_BDBY01000214.1 GCF_001613225.1 Nocardia pseudovaccinii NBRC 100343 | reverse complement strand
GGACTGTGCGCCTTCATCGACGATTCACCGTCGCCGTTCCACGTGTGCCGGACGGTCGCTCGGGAACTGGACGCCCACGGCTTCACCCCGCTCGCGGAGTCGGCGCCGTGGCCATCGGATGGGCCGAGCCGTCATTACGTCATGCGTGGCGGTTCGCTGGTCGCGTGGGCGACGGCCGATTCCGCCGGTGCGACACCGTTCCGGGTGGTCGGTGCGCATACCGACAGTCCGAATCTGCGGGTGAAGCAGTATCCGGATCTGGCCGCGGTGGGCTGGCAGCTGGTCGGGTTGGAGCCCTACGGCGGCGCCTGGCTGAATTCATGGCTGGACCGGGAACTCGGCATCTCCGGACGGCTCAGCGTGCGCGACGGAAATGCGGTGCGCGACAAGCTGGTTCGCATCGATGAACCGATTCTTCGGGTGCCGCAGTTGGCGATCCACCTTTCGGAGGACCGCCGGGGTGTCACGCTTGATCCGCAGCGACATGTCAATGCGATCTGGGGTCTGGGTGCGCAGCCGCGCTCGTTCCTGGATTACGTCGCCGAATATGCCGAGGTCGATCCGCAGGCAGTGCTCGGCTGGGAGCTGATGACCCACGATCTGGCACCGAGCCGGTTGGTGGGCCGGGATCGCGATCTGGTGAGCGCGCCGCGCCTGGACAACCAGGGGACCTGCTACGCCGGATTGAACGCCTTCCTCACGGCGATCGCGGAACCCGGTGCGGCAATTCCGGTTTTGGCGATGTTCGATCACGAGGAGGTCGGCAGTCAGTCCGATCGCGGCGCGCAGTCCGATCTGCTGCCGACGGTGCTGGAGCGCATCGTGCTCGCACGCGGCGGCGGCCGCGCCGAATACCTGGCCGCCCTGGCCGGATCCGTCTGCGCCTCCGGCGATATGGCGCACGCGACCCATCCCAATTACCCGGAACGGCACGAGCCCGCACACCGCATCGAGGTCAACGGCGGCCCGGTGCTCAAGGTCAACCAGAATCTTCGCTACGCCACCGACGCCGCAGGTGCGGGCGCGTTCGCCCTGGCCTGCGCGCAGGCCGAGG
>NZ_BDBY01000213.1 GCF_001613225.1 Nocardia pseudovaccinii NBRC 100343 | reverse complement strand
CGGCCGTCGACGGTAGTCATATGGTGGTCGGGATCGAGGGGCCGAGCCGTCATTCGACTACGCTCGATTCTTGGTTGGGCTGCGGTGGGTTCTGTTGTCCTGCAATGACATCTCGGGGTTCAGCTGTCCTGGGATGATGTGCTGTTTCGTGGCTTTTCCGGGCGGTGCTGGGCGCGTCGTGTGCCGTACCCGGCCTACCTCCCGCGGTCGGG
Organism: Nocardia pseudovaccinii NBRC 100343; assembly: GCF_001613225.1. Lineage (GTDB taxonomy): Bacteria > Actinomycetota > Actinomycetes > Mycobacteriales > Mycobacteriaceae > Nocardia > Nocardia pseudovaccinii. The sequence goes on along the minus strand of NZ_BDBY01000213.1, from coordinate 2,034 downwards.
TGGGCAGGCCCACAGCTTCCGGCCCGGTCCACCGGCTGTGGCTGCGTGCTTGGTCGAGGGTAGTCAAATGGTGGTTGGGTTCTGGGTGTTGAGCGACCATTCGACTGCCCTCGACGAGGCTGGCGACCATTTGACTGCGCTCGATGGGCGGGTGCCTAGGTGGGTGTGGCGGATTTGTCCGGCGCTGTTGTGGCGGGCGGGTGGTAGGTGATGGCGGCGACTACGAATACCGCGAGGGTCGCGAGGACGTAACTGCTGCCGATGAGCTGTTGCCACCAGGCCCAGCCGAGTTCCAGGTCCTTCGAATGCGGCAGGAGCCATTGAGGGCCGATCATGAACAGGACGGTGAAGGCGCCGACGGAGCCGATGAACCAGCGATTGCGGGTGCCGCGGGCGATGGCGTCGGCGGCGACCAGGATGGCGGGGGCGATCCAAACCCAGTGGTGCGACCAGGAAACCGGGGAAACCAGCAGTACCGCGGCGGCGTTCACCATCAGTGCGGCGACCTGCTGGCCCGCTTCGAGCAGGCGGCGCATCCACACCGCGGCGAGGGCGATCGCGATGAGCGACAGGGTGATCCAGATCAGGGTGGCCAGGGAATCGGAGACGCCGAGGCGGAAGGCCATGCCCTTGATCGACTGATTGCCCGCGAAGTACGGCGGGCCGATGCGGCCGGTATCGGCAAGGGTGTGGAACCAGTATTCGGCCGAATCGCTCGGGAACAGCAGGAATCCGAGTCCGACCGCGACGATCGCGGAGACGATCAGCGTGCCCGCCGCCTTCCAATCCCGGCGCAGTAGGAAGTACAGCAGATATCCGGCCGGAATCAATTTCACCGAGACCGCGATGCCGATGAGCATGCCGCGTGGCCAGAACGGTTTGCGGACAAGGCAATCCATGGCGACCGCGGCCATCAGCACCAGATTGATCTGGCCGAAGCCGAAGGTCGCCCGGATCGGTTCGGACGTCTGTGCCACCGCGACGATACCGATGACCAGCGCCAGCATGGTCCGCCGCTCGAGGCTCGGGCGCAGCCGCGCGAGCACCAGCCAGAGCGTGATGCCGAGGCTGAGCACCGAGGTGGCGGTCACCAGCACCTCGGCCAGCGGCAGCGGCATCAACGCGAGCGGCGCGAAGAACAGGGCGGCCAGCGGGGGATAGGTGAACGGCAGTCCGATCCCCTCGACCGGGGGCATCGGTCCGTACAACTCGCCGTCGTCGAGCCAGACGCGCGCACCGTTGCGATAGACCTGGAGATCGATGTACCCGTTCCACCAGTGCACCACCAGCGAGACGATCGCCGACACGGCGAACATCGCGACAGCGATCAACAGCCAGCGCACCTGCGGGTTCGACAATGAGAATCGCGGCGAGACATCCGAGTCGAGTTCGAGCCGAGTGTTCTGTGTGGTGACGGGCTGCTCGGCCGGATCCGCAACCCCCGATCGATCGTTCACGGCCAAAGCGTAGCGGTTGCGAGCTCGCGTGATGTGTGCCGACCCGAGGCATCCGGGCCCGAAAACCGGCGATCCGGACGACCGGTCGATGCGAGCGGCTGCCCGTCGAGGGCCACGGCTAAACTTCATGGCGAATCCCCAGCTTCGCGCTCCGGCCCGAAAGGACCCTGGTACTCCGTGACTCCGCAGGTCGACACCGTCAGCGCAGCCGCAGCAACTCCCGACGCCCCGCAGCCGTACAAGGAGCTCGGTCTCAAAGACGACGAGTACGCGCGGATCAAGGAAATCCTCGGCCGTCGGCCGACCGACGCCGAATTGGCGATGTATTCGGTGATGTGGAGCGAGCACTGCTCCTACAAGTCCTCGAAGGTGCATCTGCGCTACTTCGGCGAGACCACCACCGACGAGATGAAGTCCGCGATGCTCGCGGGCATCGGTGAGAACGCGGGCGTCGTCGATATCGGCGAGGGCTGGGCGGTCACCTTCAAGGTGGAGAGCCACAACCACCCCTCCTATGTGGAGCCGTATCAGGGTGCGGCCACCGGTGTCGGCGGCATCGTGCGCGACATCATGGCCA
>NZ_BDBY01000212.1 GCF_001613225.1 Nocardia pseudovaccinii NBRC 100343 | reverse complement strand
CAATCCACTGGTCAACGCGCTGTGCGCCGGTGTCATGCGGGTCGAGGATCTGCATCTTGCCTTCGCCTCCGGCGCGGGCAACAAGATCATTCTGTTCGGCGCGCGCACCGGCCTCGACGGCATCGGCGGCGTCTCGGTGCTCGCCTCGGACACCTTCTCCGGTGACGAGTCCGGCACCGGCCGCAAGAAACTGCCCAGCGTCCAGGTCGGCGACCCGTTCGCCGAGAAGGTGCTCATCGAGTGCTGTCTCGAGCTGTACGCGGCCAAGCTGGTGGTCGGTATCCAGGACCTCGGCGGTGCCGGATTGTCCTGTGCCACTTCCGAACTCGCGGCCGCGGGTGATGGCGGCATGCATATCGACCTGACCAGGGTGCCGCTGCGCGCCAAGGGGATGACCCCGGCCGAGGTGCTCTCCAGCGAATCGCAGGAGCGCATGTGCGCGGTGGTCACGCCGGAGAACGTGGACGCGTTCATGGCCGTCTGTCACAAGTGGGATGTGCTGGCCACGGTTATCGGTGAGGTCACCGAGGGCGACCGGCTGGTGATCAGCTGGCACGGCGAGACCGTTGTCGATGTGCCGCCGCGCACCGTCGCGCATCAGGGCCCGGTGTACGAGCGCCCGGTCCAGCGACCGGATTTCCAGGACGCGCTCATCGCCGATACCCCGGACACGCTGCCCCGGCCGAAGACCCCGGAGGAACTGCGCGCCACTGTATTGCAGATGGTCGCCAGCCCGCAGCTGTGCAGCCGCCGGTGGATCACCGAGCAGTACGACCGGTACGTCCGCGGCAATACCGTGCTCGCCGAACACGCCGACGCGGGTGTCATCCGGATCGACGAGGAGACCGGCCGCGGCATCGCGCTGGCCACCGACGCGTCCGGTCGCTACACCAAGCTCGACCCCTACACCGGCGCGCAGCTCGCACTGGCCGAGGCCTACCGCAATGTGGCCACCACCGGCGCGACGCCGAAGGCCGTCACCAACTGCCTCAACTTCGGTTCTCCGGAGGATCCGGGCGTCATGTGGCAGTTCCAGCAGGCGGTGCGCGGTCTCGCCGATGGCTGTGTGGCCCTCGGCATTCCGGTCACCGGCGGCAATGTCAGCTTCTACAACCAGACCGGTCAGGACGCCATTCTGCCGACCCCGGTGGTCGGCGTGCTCGGCGTGATCGACGATGTGCACCGGCGCATCCCGACCGGACTCGGCCTGGAGCCGGGCGAGACGCTGATCCTGCTCGGCGAGACCGCCGACGAATTCGGCGGCTCGATCTGGTCGCAGGTCGCGCACGACCATCTCGGCGGCGTGCCGCCCAATGTCGACTTCGCCCGCGAGCAACTGCTCGCCGAGGTGCTGACTGCGGGTTCGCGCGACGGCATGATCAGTGCGGCGCACGACCTTTCCGAGGGCGGTCTGATCCAGACCGTGGTCGAGGCCGCGCTGGCGGGCGAAACCGGTTGCCGCATTCTGCTTCCCGAGGGTTCGGATCCGTTCGTGCAGCTGTTCTCCGAGTCGGCGGGCCGGGTGCTCGTCGCGGTGCCGCGCTCGGAGGAGACCCGCTTCACCAAGATGTGCACCGCGCGCGAATTGCCGTGGGTGCGCATCGGTGTGGTCGACCAGGGCTCGGATTCCGTCGAGGTGCAGGGCCAGTTCTCGATCACCCTGGACGACCTGCGCGAGGCGCACGAGGGCACGCTGCCGAAGCTGTTCGGAGCCAGTGCCGTTTGAGCGCGCCGGAGGCTGGTGAAGTCTCGGCAGTCCTACGCGGGGGCGTCGGCAAAATCGTCGGCGCCGTCGAGCGTTTCTTCCATCCGAATTACGTCGGCCTCATCGTGGCCACGGTGTTCTTCGGCTGGTCGCTGACACCCTCACTGCTGCCACGGGATTGGCTGTTCGAGGGGCTGGTCAGCGGGATCAATGCGGTCATCGGCTACGGCGTCGGCTGTCTGTTCGAATGGATTTACCGCAAGTGGTTGCGGAAACCGTTGCGTCGCAAGGCCGCTCAGTTGCCCCCCGCTGTCACGCGGGTGTGGGCGAAGCGGCCGAAATGGCTGTCCGGTGCGGTCAAGACCACCATTGTGCTCGCCTGTCTCGGCGTCGCTGTTTTCCTGCTGGTCGAATCGGCCCGCTGGCAGCGCGAAATAACGGCGCTCATGGGCATGGAACCGATTACGACCTCCGGGTTCCTGCGCACCGGCGGTATGAGTGCGCTGGTCGGCGCGATCGTCATCGCGGTGTTCCGGATACTGCGGCGGCTCGTTCGTTCGATCGCATTCGAGCTGATCAGGCGTGCCCATTTTCCGCGCCAATTGGCCGTGCCGACCGGAGTGCTCATCGTGGTGGTCGCGATGGTGCTGCTGTTCAACGGCGTGCTCACCAAAGTCTTTTTCGACGTGGCGAATTCGGCCTTCAGCGTGCGCAACAGCCACACCTCGCCGAATGCCGTGCAGCCGCAGCTGCCGGAGCGCTCCGGCAGTCCGAATTCGCTTGCGGCCTGGGACACGCTCGGGTCCGAGGGCCGCTGGTTCGTCTCGTTCGTGCCGAGCGCGGGCGATATCAGCCAGGTCACCGGAAAGTCCGCGCGCGAACCGATTCGGGTCTACGCCGGATTGGAATCGGCCGACGGACCGGAGGCGCAGGCCGAATTGGTCGCGGCGGAGTTGGAGCGCACCAAGGCATTCGAGCGCAAGGTGCTGGTCGTCGTCACGACGACGGGCACCGGCTGGGTCGATTCGTCCAGCGCCGAATCCATCGAGCTGATGTACAACGGCGACACCGCGATTGCCGCGACCCAGTACTCCTATCTGCCGAGTGTGCTGTCGTTCCTGTCCGATAAGGACAAGGCCACCCAGATGGGAAAGCTGGTCTTCGACAAGGTCTACGAGCATTGGTCGGCCCGGCCGAAGGATGCGCGGCCCAAGCTGCTCGTCTACGGCGAGAGTCTGGGATCCCAGGGCTCCGAAGGTGCTTTCACCGGTCTGGCCGATATCCGATCGAAGACCGACGGCGTGCTGTGGGTCGGACCGCCGAATTCCAACCGGCTGTGGAGTGAATTCACCGCCCGCCGCGATCCGGGCACACCGGAGATCCTGCCGACCTACGCTGACGGACTGGTGGTGCGCTTCTCCGACAGCCGCGCCGACCTGTGGAAGCCTGGGGACAACTGGCTGCCACCCCGCATCGCCTATCTGCAGCACGCCTCCGATCCGGTGGTCTGGTGGTCGCCGGATCTGCTGTTCAGCGAACCGGATTGGCTGCGCGAACCGCGCGGTCCCGATGTGTCCTCGCGGATGGCGTGGTATCCGATCGTCACGTTCTGGCAGGTCGCTGCGGATCTGCCCAGAGCGCAGAGCGTCAGTGACGGACACGGGCACAACTACGGAAATCTGGTTCTGGATGCGTGGGCCGCGATCGCGCAGCCGCCGGATTGGTCGGGCGAGCTGGCGGATCGGATCCGGGAGTACCTGGCCATCTCCTCGGCCCGTGAGCACCAGCTGAAATAGAGCACACACCTGGGCGGGCCCGAACCCCTCGTTGCCGGACTCGCCCAGGTACGCGCCATCAGGCGACGGATTTGAACGGATCGTGCTCGGCCATCAGCTTTTCCATTCGCGCCTCGTCCAAGCGGCGGCTGATGCTGGCCGATTCCTGTTGGTCGCGAACGACCTTCGCCAGGGTGAACGCGCTCGACACCAGGAACAGCACGGACATGCCGAGGAAGCCGCGCTGTGCGATATCGAGTGGCAGGTAGAAGATGCCGACGCCGGTCCCGAAGAAGCTGACGCCGAACGCGATCGCGGCTTGCGCGAGGAAGGCCGAAGAGGTTTTCGGCCGGGCGTTGGGATTACTCATGGATACCGAGTTTGCTGAATGATGGTGGCACCCAACCGCGTAAAACTACTCGAGCGGGGTTGGTAGTTGCCGTTCACATCCACGTGGGAAGACACCTGGATTTCGCCGATCAGGAAGTACTGTGCCGCAGGGCAATACGTCGATCAATCAGAATTCCAACCGAACCCGGCCACCACGGAGCGAGTCTTACGAGCGATGTTCGCGGCCCGTCTCGCGTCCGAGTCGTCGAAGCGCATGCGCCGTAGGCGC
>NZ_BDBY01000211.1 GCF_001613225.1 Nocardia pseudovaccinii NBRC 100343 | reverse complement strand
GCGAACACGCAGCGCCGAAGGCGCTGCAATCAGATACAGCATACTGTTCGAGTGATGATCGCTGCGGACCCGTTGACGTCGCCGCCCGTGCCCGATCCCACCGACAACCCGGGCATCGCGCCGTCGCGCTGACCGATGCTCGAAACCACGACCACCCTGACGAAGCTGCGTGCGCGCGGCGTCGTAGTGGTGCGCCGTGCCGAGGACATCATCGATCTGAACTATGTCGGGCTGGTCTTCGCGACGATCTTCTTCGCACTCTCGGTGACGCCGTCGCTGGTACCGCGCGACTGGCTCTTCCAGGGCCTGATCAGCGGCATCAATGCCGCGCTCGGCTACGGGCTCGGCTGCCTGTTGGAGTGGCTGTTCCGGCTTTGGATCCGGCCGCGGCTGGCCGAGCTGCTGCGCGACCGGATCGCACCGCCGCCGACTTGGGTGCGCTATGCGGTGAAATCGGCGATCCTGTTGACCGCCGCCGTCACGGCGGCGTTCATGCTGGTGCAGTCGGCCCGCTGGCAACGTGAGATCACCGCGCTGATGGGTATGGAGGGCACCACGACCCCCGCGTATCTGCGCACCGGATTGCTCAGTATCGCCGTGGGGACCGGGGTGGTCGCGGCGTATCGGACGCTGCGCGAGATCATTCGTTTCCTGGCTCGCCAGCTCAACCGCTGGGTACGGGTGCCGCGCGAACTGGCGCCGTCGGCCGGATTCCTGGTTCTGGTGGTGCTGACCGTCACGCTGTTCAACGGCGTCGCCTCACGCGCCTTCTTCGCGGTAGCCAACTCCGCATTCAGCGTGCAGAACGATCACACTTCGCCGAATGCGGTCCAACCGGTGCAGCCCGAGCGATCGGGCAGTCCGGCCTCGCTGGCGAAATGGGACTCGCTCGGATTCGAGGGCCGCTGGTTCGTCTCGCACGGTCCCTCCGCGGCCCGGATCACCTCGATCACCGGTAAGCCCGCGCGCGAGCCGATCCGCGCGTATGTGGGGCTGGAGTCGGCGCCGAGCGGTGATGCGCGGGCCGAGCTCGCGGTCTCCGAACTGGAGCGCACCGGCGCGTTCGACCGGAAGGTGCTGGTCGTTGTCACCACGACCGGCACCGGATGGGTGAATTCCATGGCGGCCGGGGCAATCGAGTACATGTACGGCGGCGATTCCGCCATCGTGGCCTCGCAGTATTCGTATCTGCCCAGCGTGCTGTCCTTCCTCGCGGACCGCGGCAAGGCATCGGATGCGGGTAGGCAGCTGTTCGAGGCGGTCTACCAGCATTGGTCGGCGCGACCCGAGGGGGCCCGGCCGAAGCTGCTCGTGTACGGCGAGAGCCTGGGCTCGCAGGGCTCGGAGGCGGCTTTCGAAGGACTCGCAGATCTGCGCTCCAAGGTCGACGGTGCGCTGTGGGTCGGACCGCCGAATTCGAATCGACTGTGGGAGCAGTTCGTATCGCGACGCGATCCCGGATCGCGCGAGGTCGAACCGGTGTACGCCGACGGCCTTGTGGTCCGATTCGCCTCCGACAGTGCTGATCTCGCGCGTCCGACCACCGAATGGCGGGCCCCGCGCATCGCCTATCTGCAGCACGCCTCCGACCCGATCGTGTGGTGGTCCTCGGATCTGATTTTCTCCCAACCGGATTGGCTCTCCGAACCGCGCGGCTCCGATGTGTCATCGCAGATGCGTTGGTGGCCGTTCGTCACGTTCTGGCAGGTCACCTGTGATCTGTCCAATGCACAGGGCGTCGCAGACGGGCATGGGCACCGGTACGGCAGTCTGGTATTGGACGGCTGGATCGCCGTTGCCGCACCGCCGGATTGGACCGTGGAACAGTCCGACAAGATCCGGGCCCAGATCGAGGCTGCCGAGGACTACGAGCGCGAGATCAAATGACTTTTATCGGGCGCGTTGCGAAAACAGCGGTCGCCGTTGGTGTTCCGTTGGCCTGGAGCAATTGGCTGTTGCCGCGCTCGAAACTGGATCTGCGCGGTCGCACCGCTGCCAATGCCGGGTTCGCGACCGGTTACGCGCTGGCATTTCGCGGCCGTCCGAACTGGTTGTCCGCGCGGGGGCTCGGTTACGGACTCGCCTCGGCGGGCGTGGTCGCCGCCGGTTATGGTGTGGCCGTTGCCATTCCGGCGCTGCGCGGTCGTATGGGTGGGTTCAGCGACCGGGCTCCGGATGTCCCGCTCGGTGAGTGGGTCGCGGTACATATCCCGATCGGTACGGTCTACAGCGAGGAACTCATCTTCCGGGCAACATTGAACCCGCTGCTGGACAAGTTTTTCGGGCCACGCGGCGGTGCGTTGATCGGAGCAGCCACCTTCGGCCTCTGGCACATCTATCCCGCGCGCGCCGCAAGTGACAGCGTTCCCGCATCGATCGCCGCGACCGCAGCCGGTGGCCTCCTGTTCGACCTGCTGCGCCGCCGCACCGACAGCGCCACGGCCCCCGCTCTGCTGCACTTCGCCGTGAACGCCGGGGGTGCGCTTGCACCGCGAATCGCCGCCCGGTTCGCCTCGACTGCTGCTCGGGGGAGTTGACTCGGGTGTCGGCTTGTGTTCGGGGGAGCTGACTCCGGCCTCGGCGTGTTCCCCCGGAGCAGCTGCCCGCTCGGCCTCGGCTTCTGTTCGCAACAGGTGATCGGCGCGCCTTCACCACCCACCGGCCAGCGCGGCTGCCGACTGAATGCGCTACAGGTGCGGGACCGGGTTCCAACCGACCGCTCCACCAGTGTTGTCGGAGCCCAGCAGTAATCTCGGCACCGTGGCAGGACGAGGAATGGTGGATCCGGCGAAAATGCGAGCGGCGGTCGAAGCAGTCAGCACTTGGCTGCGCGACGACTCGACGCCCGCCCCCGCCCGGCCCGAACTCGCGGCCGCGGTCCGCACCACCGTCCGTACCCTCGCCGCCTCCGCACCCGGCCACTCGGTCGAGGTCCGCGTCCCACCTTTCGTGGCCGTGCAGTGCATCGAGGGTCCACGGCACACCAGGGGCACACCACCGAATGTCGTCGAAACCGACCCGCGCACCTGGCTCCTACTCGCCACCGGCCTGCTCGATTTCGAGACCGCAGTGGCGAACGGCTCCGTGGCCGCCTCCGGCAGCCGAGCCGCCGAAGTCGCCCATTGGCTCCCCATCGCCCGCCCCACCGCGGAATAACGATCGTGATCGGGCAGCAGCGAGAACCGTACCGCCCGTTATGAACTGGTGTTCGAAAGTTCAGTCCCTCGACAACCATGCGGACGAGGATTGGCGCTAGCGGACGCACAGCTAACCGCTCGGGTAAATGGGGGCCACCATGGACACGATCACCGAACTCGACGACCATTCGCACAAGTACACGATGCGGATCAGCCGCCTGACGATCGACAAGCTCGGCATCCGGCTCTACGACCGTGTCTCCGCGGTGCTCGCCGAACTCATCGCCAACTCCTACGACGCTGATGCCACCAGGGTCGAGGTCTCGCTGCCCTGGGGTGTGACGCTCGCGGGCACCATCCATGCCGCCGAACATGAGCCGCATCGAATTATGGTGCGCGACAACGGACATGGCATGACTTCGGCGGAAATCAACGCGCACTATCTGATGGTCGGCTCGGATCGCCGGGTGCGGGTCGGCACCGATCTGTCGCGACGCCTGGAACGACCGGTGATGGGTCGTAAGGGCATCGGCAAACTCGCGCCGTTCGGGATCTGCCGGACCATCGAGGTGGTGTCGGTCGGCGGAACCGATGCCGAACGCACCGAAAAGGGTTGGCCGGTAGCGAATATCGTGATGAATCTCGACGAGATGCTCTCCGATACCGAACGCGACTACCACCCCCGACCTGGACCGCAGGACGGCACCTTCAGCACCGAGCGGGGTACCACGGTCATCCTGCGCGACTTCCTGCGCAAGCGCGTCGGTTCCGGTCCCGAACTGAGTCGGCAACTGGCGGCACGCTTCGGTCTGGAGCGTGCCGACTGGCAGGTGGAGGTGCACAACAGCATTGCCGAACGCGGCGCACCGCAGAAGTTCGTGCTGCGCGATCTGCCCGTCGATGTCATGGAGGAGACCAGGATCGATGTCGCGAAGCGGCCGGTGTGGATCGGCGACCGCTTCCTGCCGGTGACCGGCTGGGCGGCCTATTCCAAACAGCCCTATCGCGACGAGGCCATGGCCGGTGTCCGGATCTACGCGCGCGGCAAACTGGTCGCACAGACCCGCGACTTCGGCATTCCGGCGGGCTTCACCGGCGAATTCAAGTTGCGTTCCTACCTGGTCGGCGCGGTGCATGTGAACTGGTTGGACGACGAGGAAGACCTGGTCCGCTCGGACCGCCAGGACATCATCTGGAATTCCGAACGCGGTGAGGCACTTTCGGTCTGGGGCCGCAATCTCGTGCGCGAACTCGGGCGGCTGGGTGAGAGTTCGGTCAAACGCCGGGTGTGGGAGGAGTTCGTCGAAAAGTCGGGCATTCTGGTGACCCTGCAGTCGATCGCGCCGCAGGATCGGATGTTCCGCAAGTCGGTAATGGATGCCGCGCGGATCCTGGTGAACAACAAGGATCGTGCCGCGCTGGAGGATCCGAGCCATATCGACAGCATTGTGCGCCTGGCCCTTTCGCTCGGCCCGCAGCGCAGCCTGTTGGAAACGCTGAAGGAAGTCGCCGAGGACACCGATAACCGGCTCGATGTCGTTGTCGCCCTCTTCGAAACCGCGCGGGTGGCCGAGGTGTATTCCCTCGGCCAGATCGCCTCCGAGCGGGTGGCCGTGGTCGATCGACTGCAGAGCCTCGTCGATGACCGTCGGTCACTCGAGCGTCCCTTCCAGGAGTTGATCGAACGGGCGCCCTGGCTGCTGGCACCCGAGTGGACACCACTGGGCATGAACGAATCGTTGAAGCGGGTCCGTGCCAGCTTCGAACGGTGGTACAAGCAGAAATTCGGCAAGGCACTGGTGACCACCGCAATCGGCAGCGAGAAGCGGGAGCCGGATTTCGTGCTCCTGCACGATGCGGGCGAGTTGTGGATCGTCGAAATCAAGCGGATGGATTACCACCTCACCGATGAGGAGTACAACCGCGCCATCAACTATCTCTACGCGCTCGACACCTTTCTCAATGAGAATCCGCGCATCGGTGAGCAATTCCCGCGCCGTCGGCTCACCTTCATCGTCGACCACATCGATAAGCTTCGGCCCGCTTCGCTGTCGTCCCTGGCCAGCGACCATCGTATCGATCGGAGAACCTGGCGCGAACTACTCGACTCCACGTTGCGCGCGCACCGCGACTTCCTGGATCGCGTGTACGCCATGCGCCTCGGCGAACAATCCGAGTCCGATGATGCGGGCGCGAGTGTCGGCTAGCAGGTCAGGCAACCATATGGTCCGGCCGGGTGAGGCGGTCGAGCAGGGCTGCTTTGATGGCCGGACGGGACCCGAAGACCAGGGTGAAGGTGGCCTCGCGGACAGAGCGTTCGGCGAGGTTGCCGCGGGTGACGGCCGCGCTGCCGACTGCGGTCACCAGGGCGGTGGCCATGCGGACCGCGAGTTCGGAGGCACGGGCGCGGGCCAGGTAGACATCCGACTGGCCGGTGAGCGCATCGTCGAGTTCGGTTCGGATGCGGGCGGCTTCGGCGGACGAAGCGGTGGTGTCGATGCCGAGCCGTTTGAGTTCGCCGAGGCAGCGCCGCACGATGCCGAGAGCGATCGCGCCGTTGCGCCAGGCGGCCAGGATGAAGGAAGCGTTGAAGCTGCGCAGCGAAAGCCGGTTGTCCACAGCGGAATCGGGCACCTGGACGCCGTCGAAGGTGAGCGTCACGGTCTTGCTCGCGTCGGCGGCGATGAGCGGGAGCGGGGTGGCATGCACCGCAGGGCCCGGTTCGGCGGGCACCAGCACGCTGATCAGCGATCCCTCGTCGTCCGCATCGCGCGCCATCACGCCGAGGACGTCCACCAGACCCCACCCGGTGACGAACGGTGTGGTGCCGTCGAGCACATACCCACCGTCGACGCGACGCGCGATCAAGCCGGGTTGGTCGTTGGCGCCCGCGTAACTCACACCCGCGCGCACCCGGCCGTGCCGCAGGTCCTCGGTAAGTCGTTCGCGCAGTTCGAGATTCGGTGAGGTGGCGATCCGTCGCGCGACCCCCAGATGCTGCGCCCAGACGAAGGTGGTCGTCAGACATCCGGCGACCAGGATCTCACCGGCCTGGGTGAAGGTGGCGATATCCATATCTTCGGCCATGGTCGCGCCGTAGAACCCGTACTCGGCGAGCAGGTCGAAATGGGTGCCGGGAATTTCGCCGGTGCGGTCGACCGCGTCGGCCTGTGGTGCGAATACTTCATCGGCCAGATAACGCGCGTGTTCGATCCACGAATTCACAGGACCCATCTTGGTGCATGCCGCGAACTCGGTCGCAGCCGCCACGGGGCTCGCCTCAGCCGCGCGACAGATCGCGCCGATGCAAGCCCCGGTAGTCGTAGTACCGGGTGATGAAGGTGCCGAGCACCAGCCCGATCGCGAGCCCGAGCGTCGCCATCCACACCCCGCGTGACAACCCCGCCGGGAAGTTCGCGTCGAAATAGAGAATTGCGCGCACACCGACGAACACCTGGTGCATCGGTTCGAATTTCGCCAGCCAGCCCAGATATTTCGGCGTGGCCTCGATCGGCATGGTGCCGCCCGATGAGGGCAGCCCGAGAATGATGAACAGGATCAGGTTGATCAGCAAACCCGCCGAACCGACCGCTGCGAGGATGGACAACCCGGTGATCCCGACCGCAATGATGGCCAGCGCGCTATAGAGAAACAGCGTGAGCGGATGATCGATCGGGATATCGAGCAGCCGAGCCACACCCAGGAATACGCCCGCGACGACATTCGCGGTGATCACCATCACACCCCATTTGATCAGCAACGTATTGAACCGCGAGATCGGAGTGGCCGGAAAATGTACGTACCAGGGCCCGTATTCGGTGGGCACGAATCCGAGTGCGGCATCGATCATCGTGTGGATGGTCATCGAGCCGACCAGTCCGGCGAGCAGAAGTAGCAGCGCGTAGAAGAACGCCGTCAAACCCTGTCCGGTGCCGGACGGTAGCGGACGGAACGGCGAGATGACGATGTGCACCGGATCCGCGAGCGCAACCCGCGTCGCACCCGTCAACTCGGGCGCTGCCCCGCCGCTCGGCGGCGTCAACTGCGCATTCACCTGATCGGTCAGCTTCTTACCGACCTGCTCGTTCACCTGGGCCAGCGCCTGGGTGCCGATGGTCGTGACGATATTTGTGACGAACGCACCAGTGCGCGGATTCGTCTGCAGCGTCAGCGTCGGGCGCTGGATATCACCGGGCACCACGCTGCCCACACCGAGAATTCCGAGGCGCTTACTGAAATCGCTGGGGATCAGGATCGTGCCGTAGACCGCACCGGACTGCATCTTCAGCTCGGCGTCGTTGATGCCGAGCACTTGCAGATCGACCTTGTCCGCCGGAATGCCCTGCCGCAGCGCATCGGTGATCTGTGTGCCGAAATTCACCTGCTGCCCGCCGACCGTATCGCCGACATCCTGGTTCACCAGTGCGATCGGGAAGTCGTGCAGGTTCTTTTCCGGATCGACGACGTAATCCAGATACATCGTGGCCAGCAGCGCCATGAACAGTGTCAATACCGCGATCGGGACCAGCCACATGCGCGCGGTCAACCGGGTAACCGACCCACGGGTGCGCGCACTGTCCGAAGTCGTCACGGCTTGGCACGGTAGCACCGTGCCTTGCGGAAAAACGGCAGCGTCGCTCGGCGATTGCTGTGCCTACCCAGTGGCGGTGATCGCGGCGCATCGTTCACCCGTAGAATGGCCATTGCCCCCAGCCCGCCCGAACAGGGAGCAAACGGTGACCAACGCCGAGATGCCGGTCGAAACTACCCCCGATCAGGTCGAGAACGAACCACGCGAAGAGTGTGGTGTGTTCGGAGTCTGGGCGCCGAGCGAGGACGTGGCCAAGCTCACGTACTACGGCTTGTATGCGCTGCAACACCGTGGCCAGGAAGCCGCGGGCATTGCCGTCTCCGACGGCTCACAAATTCTGGTCTTCAAGGATCTGGGCCTGGTCAGCCAGGTATTCGACGAGCAGACGCTGGCCGCGATGCCGGGTCATATCGCCGTCGGTCACTGTCGCTACTCCACCACCGGGTCCACCACCTGGGAGAATGCGCAGCCGATCTTCCGCACCACCTCGGTCGGTTCGGGACTTGCGTTGGGCCACAACGGAAATCTGGTCAATACCGCCGAATTGAGCGCGCGCGCACGCGAACTCGGGCTGATCGGTATGCCGCCGGTCTCCGGTGGTCGCCCCGCGCCGATCACCGCCACCTCCGACTCGGATGTGATGACCGCGCTGCTCGCGCACGCCGCCGCGGATTCGAGCATCGAGCAGGCCGCGATGAAGCTGCTGCCGACGCTGAAGGGCGCGTTCTGCCTGACCTTCATGGACGAGCACACCCTCTATGCCGCGCGGGACCCGCACGGCGTTCGTCCGCTGTGCCTCGGCCGTCTCGAGCGTGGCTGGGTCGTAGCCAGTGAGACCGCCGCGCTGGATATCGTGGGCGCCGCCTTCGTCCGGGAGATCGAGCCGGGCGAACTGCTGGCGATCGACGCCGACGGCGTGCGGTCCATGCGCTTCGCCAATCCCGAACCCAAGGGCTGCGTCTTCGAATTCGTCTATCTGGCCCGCCCCGACAGCACCATCTCCGGCCGCTCGGTGCACGCCACCCGGGTGGAGATCGGTCGTCGCCTGGCCAAGGAACATCCGGTCGAGGCCGATCTGGTGATTCCGGTGCCGGAGTCCGGCACCCCCGCCGCGGTCGGTTACGCGCAGGGCTCGGGTGTGCCGTACGGGCAGGGCCTGATGAAGAACGCCTACGTCGGGCGCACCTTCATCCAGCCGAGTCAGACCATCCGCCAGCTCGGCATCCGACTCAAGCTGAATCCGCTGCGCGAGGTGATCCGCGGTAAGCGGCTGATCGTGGTGGACGACTCCATCGTGCGTGGCAACACCCAGCGCGCGTTGATCCGGATGCTGCGCGAGGCGGGCGCGGTGGAGATCCACGTGCGGATCGCCTCGCCGCCGGTGAAGTGGCCGTGCTTCTACGGCATCGACTTCGCCTCGCGCGCGGAGCTGATCGCCAATGGCGCGGGCGCCGATGACAGCTACGACGACATGGTGGAAGCCGTGCGCCGTTCGATCGGCGCGGACACCCTCGGCTACATCTCCACCGAGGGCATGATCGCCGCCACCGAGCAGCCGCGCTCGCGGCTGTGCAGCGCCTGCTTCGACGGCGATTACCCGATCCCGCTGCCGACCGAGGCGGCCATCGGCAAGAACGTGCTCGAGGGCATGCTCACCGGACAGTCCGAGGCAATGTTGTTGAGCGAGAACGCGAATGCGAGTGCGCTGAGCCGCCCCTGACAGAATTCGATGATCACGAACCCCTCGGCGAAAACCGGGGGGTTCGATCTTGTCCGGCCGCTTTCGACGCGACCTGTCCGCGGCTGTGCCGTGGCCTACTCGAGACGCGGCGGCGACGCTCTCGGGGCGAACCTGGTCATTCGTCCGGTGATCCGGTGTCACCCGCGCACCATTCGCAACCTCCGCTGACCCGCCCGTGATTTTTTCTTTGAAAACGCAACATCCCAGAAATGGATCCTGGGTACGGTGCCCGACATATCGGAAGTTCACCGTGCCCGCCGCTGTCCTGTGATCCAGCACTTGCGGCGTGGCGCGCTCGAGAAGTGGGGCCTGATGATGAGGGTTTCGAACAAGCCTGGGCGAGGGGACCGGACGCGACGAATCGCGGCGGTCGGGATGGCGGCGCTGGCCGTCTCCGCGATCGCGGGATGCGGATCGGGGCGCACCGGTGGGGGTGGCGACGGGGCCGGACTGGTGGCGGGCACCACGGACAAGATTTTCTCGCTCGACCCGGCGGCCGCCTACGACAACGGTTCGCTGCTGGTCGAAACCCAGATCTATTCGTATTTGCTGAATTTCGCGCCCGGCGATGCCACCCCGAAGCCGGATGCGGCGGAGAAGTGTGACTTCAGCTCCCCGACGGTGTACACCTGCAAGCTGAAGTCGGGGCTGAAGTTCGCCAATGGGAATCCGTTGACCGCCAAGAGCGTCAAGTTCTCCTTCGATCGCATGCTCGGCATCAACGACCCGAACGGTCCCGCCTCGCTGCTGGGCAATCTCGAGAAGACCGAGATTACCGACGACCTGACGGTGAACTTCACATTGAAGGTCGCCAACGACCAGACCTTCCCCGCGATCCTGCCGACCCAGGCCGGTCCGATCGTGGACGAGAAGGTCTTCCCGGCCGACAAGGTGCTGCCGGATGAGGACGTAGTGAAGACCAAGGGCTACTCGGGCCCGTACACGATCGCCAGCTACGACAAGAACAAGCTGGTCGAGTACCAGGCGTTCCCGGACTACAAGGGCATCCTCGGCACACCGAAGACATCGCAGGTCTCCACCAAGTACTACGCGACCTCCGACAATATGAAGCTCGATCTGCAGAGCGGTGCGCTCGATGTCGCCTACCGATCCTTCACGCCGACCGATATCGAATCGCTGCGCAAGGACAGCAAGGTCAAGGTGGCGGACGGGCCCGGCGGCGAGCTGCGCTACATCGTCTTCAATCTGAACACCATGCCGGGCGGTACCCCGGAGCAGAAGCTGGCGGTGCGCAAGGCCATCGCGTCATCGATCGACCGGCCCGCGCTGGCCGAGGGCGTCTACAAGAACACCTATCAGCCCGCGTACGGCTTTGTGCCGCAAGGTATGCCGGGTGCGGCCGAGCCGCTGAAGGACCTCTACGGGGCCAAACCCAATAAGGATGCGGCGGCGAAGTTCCTCTCCGGTGCGGGCGTCGCGACACCGGTGGAGCTGAACCTGCAGTACAACCCCGATCACTACGGTTCGAGCAGCTCCGAGGAGTATGCGGCGATCAAATCGCAGCTGGAGTCGACCGGGCTGTTCAAGGTGAATCTGCAATCCACCGAATGGGTTACCTACCAGAAGGAACGGGCCCGTGACGGCTACCCGCTCTATCACTTCGGCTGGTTCCCGGACTACCCGGACGCCGATGATTACCTGACCCCGTTCTTCGGCCCCAACAACTTCCTGCAGTCGCACTTCGAGGACCCGAAGATCAACGCGCAGCTCACCGCGGAGACGACCGAGCAGGACAAGACCAAGCGTCTCGAGCTGATCGAGGACGTGCAGAAGGATCTCGCGCAGAACTACCTGCCGACCCTGCCGCTGCTGTCCGGTAAGCAGATCGCGGTGTCGAATCCGAGCGTCAAGGGTGTGTCGGACACACTCGACGCGTCCTTCAAGTTCCGGTACACGGTGCTGAGCCGTTGAATGCGGCGTCGCGCAGCGACTCGATGAGGGGCGGTGGTCGGGCGACGGGCGGGCCATCGGGCGAAGCCGGGCCCGAAGCTGTTGCCGCCGCTGAAAAGCAGGCACCGGATCGGGCCCGGCGCTTCGGGCTGCCAAGGGCCGGGAAGCCGAGTGGGGATTCCCGGCAGCTGGCGTTGTTGCGGTACTTGGTGATTCGACTGTTCTTGATCCTGCCCACGGCGTGGATCCTGGTCACCGTCGTGTTCTTCCTGATGCGGGTGATCGGCGATCCGATCAGCGCCGCGATGGGCGGACGGATGACCCAGGAACAGATCGAAGTGCGCAAGGAGGCCGCCGGTTTGAACCGGCCGATCCTGACCCAGTATTGGGAGTACATCTCCGGGCTGATGCACGGGGATTTCGGTCACTCCCAGGACAATCGGCAGATCAGCGAGGTGGTGACAACCTACGGGGCGGCCACCCTGGAGCTGGTGTTCTGGGCGCTGCTGGTCGCCTTCGCGGTCGGCGTGCCGCTCGGCAGATACGCTGCGACACACCGTGATTCGGCAGCCGATGCAGGGCTGCGGTTGTTCGCCATCCTGGCCTACGCGGCGCCGGTGTTCTTCGTCGGTCTGCTGCTGAAGCTGATCTTCGCGGTGAAGCTGGAGTGGCTGCCGGTCGCCGGGCGGGCGAGCACTCCCGTCGAACTGCAACTGCAGCATGTCTCGCCGAAGACCAACATCATGGTGGTCGACGCAATCCTCTATGGGGACAACAGTTATCTGATCGATGTGCTGAAGCATGCGATATTGCCCGCGGTCGCACTCGGTCTGCTGACAGCGGGCATCTTCCTGCGCCTGGTACGCGTCAATCTGATCCAAACGCTGCACAGCGAATTCGTGGATGCCGCACGCGCACGCGGACTTTCGGCGCGCGTCGTGACGGGGCGACATGCCGTGCGCAACGCGATGATTCCGATTATCACGGTGATGGGCATGTATATCGCGACGCTGCTCGGCGGTGCGGTGCTCACCGAGACCACCTTCGAATGGAAGGGGCTGGGTTATCAGCTCGCGGAATACCTGCATCAACGCGATTTCATCGCAGTGCAGGGCATTGTCGCGTTCCTGGCGCTGGCTGTCGCGGTCATCAGCTTCCTGGTGGATGTCATCGTCGCGCTGATCGACCCGAGAGTGAGGTTCTGATGACCGCTCCGGAATTGGCGAACGAGCCACTGGTGATGCCGCCGGTGACGACGGCGAAGCGCAGGCGGATCCCCGGATTGCGGTTGTTCACCATGACAGCCGGATTGCAGCGGGTGACGCTGATCGTCGGACTCGGCCTCGTCGCGGTATTCGTATTCGTGGCGATCTTCGCGCCGCTGATCGCACCGTACGGGCTCGCCCAGAACTCCTCGGACGGAGTCGCTTTCGTCGCACAGCAACCGCCGTCGGGCCAGCATTGGTTCGGTACGTCGGTGCGCAGCGAGGATGTGCTGTCCCGGGTGATCTTCGGCGCCCGTACCGCGCTGTTCGTGATCGCGATCTCGCTGGTGATGTCGCTGGTCGTCGGGGTACCGCTCGGATTGGTGTCCGGGTATATCGGACGTGCGCTCGACCGGGTGCTCGTGCTGTTCATGGACGCCATCTACGCGTTCCCGACCCTGCTGCTCGCGATCGTCGTGTCCATCGTGGTCGCCGGTGGGCAGTCGAGCAGCTTCGGCGGCGTGCTGTCAGCGGCCGTCGCGATCACGGCGATCTATGTGCCGCAATACTTTCGGGTGGTTCGCAACGCGACTGTCGCGGTGAAGAACGAACCGTATGTGGACGCGGCCAGGGTCACCGGTGCGTCAACCACTCGAATCATGTTCCGGCACATCCTCGCCAACGTCACCCAGTCGCTGCCGGTGATTGTCACCCTCAACGCGGGCGATGCCATCCTCACGCTGGCCGCGCTCGGCTTCCTCGGGTTCGGTATCGAACCGACCCAGGCCGCCGAATGGGGTTACGACCTCAACAAGGCGCTTTCCGATGTCTCCAATGGCATTTGGTGGACGGGCATCTTCCCCGGCACGGCCATCGTTCTGGTCGTTCTCGGGCTGACATTGGTCGGCGAAAGTCTCAACGAGGTGCTGAATCCGTTGCTGCGCACCCGTCGTGCCCTCGCCCCGGCGACGGTCGCCAGCGACACCGCCATCGAAAAGAACGTTCCCGCAACGGAACTCACCGCCGCTGAACTGGATCTGCGCGAAAGTGACAGCGCCGCAGATGAAGACAGTTCAGCAGGGGAAGGAGTATCGCAATGACGGAAGCGGTCGCCGAGACCAAACGCCCGGCGCTGTCCATCGAATCGCTGTCGGTCACCTTCGCCACCGACGCCGGTCCGGTGTACGCGGTCAGCGATGTCTCCTACGAGGTGTTCCCCGGCGAGGTGCTCGCCATCGTCGGGGAATCCGGCTCCGGCAAATCGGTGAGCTCGCGCACCGCGATCGGACTGCTGCCGAATACCGCGCGGGTCGACGGCCTGGTCACCCTCGGCGCGGACAAGGTCACCTCGATGAGCGAGCGGCAGCTCACCGCGCTGCGCGGCGGCGCGATTTCGATGATCTTCCAGGAGCCGGGTCGCGCACTCGACCCGCTGTTCACGGTGGGCTATCAGATCGCCGAGGCACTGCGGGCGCACAGCGATATGAGCCGCAAGGCCGCCAAGGCCAGGGCGATCGAACTGCTGCGCATGGTCGGCCTGCCCGATCCGGAGCATCGGGTGGACTACTACCCGCATCAGCTCTCCGGTGGCCAGAAGCAGCGCGTGATGATCGCGATCGCGATTTCCTGCGAGCCGAAGGTGATCATCGCCGACGAACCGACCACCGCACTCGATGTCACCGTGCAGGCCGAAATCCTGGAACTGCTGCGTGATCTGCGCGATCGCATAGGCAGCGCCATCGTGCTGATCACGCACAATATGGGTGTGGTCGCCGATATCGCCGACCGGGTGGTGGTCATGCGCGACGGCAAGGTGGTCGAGCAGGCGCCGGTGGACGAACTGTTCGCGGCGCCGAAACAGGAGTACACCCGCAAACTCCTCGCGGCCGTTCCGCATTTGGGCACCGAGCAGTTGGAGCACGGTGCGGTCGAGGAGGTCGCCGCAGGCGAGCCGGTGCTCGAGGTGACCGATCTCGTGGTGCAGTTTCCCGGACCGTTCGGCCGACCACCGTTCCGCGCCGTGGACGAGGTGAGTCTGTCCATTCGGCCCGGCGAAACCCTCGGCCTGGTCGGTGAATCCGGTTCCGGGAAGTCGACCATCGGCCGCTGCGTCGCGGCCTTGCAGCGCCCGACGTCGGGGGTCGTGAAGGTGCGCGGACAGAACATCGCGGAGCTGTCGCAGCGGCAGCTGCGACCGATTCGCCGCCGCTTCGGATTCGTCTTCCAGGATCCGGCCAGCTCGCTGAATCCACGGCTCACCGTCGGCGACTGCGTGGCGGAACCGCTGATCGTGCACAAGGCGGGCAGTTCGGCGGAGATCCGGGCGCGAGTCCGCAAACTCCTCGATGACGTGCAGTTGCCCGCGGGCACCGAACGCCGCTATCCACACGAACTGTCCGGCGGCCAACGACAGCGCGCCAGCCTGGCCAGAGCGCTGGTCCTCGATCCGGACCTGCTGGTGGCCGACGAGCCGACCAGTGCGCTGGACGTCTCGGTGCAGGCGGCGGTGCTGGAGCTGTTCGGCCAGCTGCAGCAGGAGTGCGGCTGGGCCTGCCTGTTCATCAGCCACGATCTGGCGGTCGTCGACCAGCTGGCCGATCGGATCGTGGTACTGCGCAACGGCGCGGTGGTCGAGCAGGGTGATCGTGATCGCATTCTGCGCCGTCCGGAGCAGGAGTACACCCGGCGACTGGTCGCCGCGGTGCCGGTGCCCGATCCGGTGGAGCAGCGACGCAGGCGTGCGCAAACGGCCGCCCTGTTCGCGACAGAGCAGGAGGGCCGCCGCGAGCACAAAAAACGTGACGACTGATTTCGCAAGTACATGGGTAACTCGGCGGGCACGCCCAGAAGTTGTCCCCTGTCCCAACCGGCGGCCCGGTCGCAAAGCCTCCTGGCACTCACGACCGGCCGAAGTCCCGGGGAGGCGGGGGAGCCCATCCAGCACTACGTCCGGTGCATGCTTGTTATGTGACTCCGGTAGCGTGAGCTGGCATCTATCCGCCGATTCGGTTTGGAGCTTTCCCCGAAAATGACTGAACAGACCCCCAGTGGTGCCGGTGCTTCCTACGCCGCGGCCGGCGTGGACATCGAGGCAGGTGACCGCGCAGTCGAGTTGTTCGGGCCATTGGCGAAGAAGGCCAGCCGACCCGAGGTGCAGGGCGGGCTCGGCGGATTCGCCGGGCTGTTCGCACTGAAGGGTGGCTACCGCGAGCCGTTGCTCGCGGCCTCCACCGACGGGGTCGGCACCAAGATCGCGGTCGCCCAGGCGATGGACAAGCACGACACGGTCGGCCTCGACCTGGTCGCCATGGTGGTGGACGATCTGGTGGTCTGCGGCGCCGAGCCGCTGTTCCTGCAGGACTACATCGCCATCGGCAAAGTCGTCCCCGAGAAGGTGGCCGAATTGGTCTCCGGTATCGCGGAGGGCTGCGTGCGGGCGGGCTGCGCACTGCTCGGCGGCGAGACCGCCGAACATCCCGGCCTGATGGATCCCGACGACTACGACCTGTCCGCGACCGGTGTCGGCGTGGTCGAGGCCGATTCGGTGCTCGGTCCGGATCGGGTGCGCCCAGGCGATGTGGTGATCGCCATGGGCTCCTCGGGCCTGCACTCCAACGGCTACAGCCTGGCCCGCAAGGTGCTGCTCGATATCGACCGGATGTCGCTGACCGGCCACGTCGAGGAGTTCGGCCGCACCCTCGGTGAGGAGCTGCTGGAGCCGACGGTCATCTACGCCAAGGACTGCCTCGCGCTGATCGCCGAAACCGATGTGCGCACCTTCGCACACGTCACCGGCGGTGGCTTGGCCGCGAATCTGGGCCGGGTGATTCCCGCTGGCATGGTCGCCGAACTGGATCGCGGCACCTGGAATCCGGCGCCGGTATTCAAGATGATCGCCCAGCGCGGCCGGGTCGATCGGGTCGAGATGGAGAAGACCTTCAATATGGGCGTCGGCATGGTTGCCGTGGTGGCGCCCGAGGATGTCGACCGGGCACTGGCGGTGCTGACGGCACGGCACATCGCCTGCTGGACCCTCGGCACCGTCAAGAAGGCCAAGGATGCCGACGCGGTCCGCGCCGTACTGGTCGGCGAGCACCCGCGCTTCTGAGAGTTGTTACGACACAACAGCGTCCCGCATCGTCGGATGCGGGACGCTGTTGTTGTGCAAGCCTCGAATGGTTAGTCCGGTCACGCGGCGTCAACGGGTGAAGGGGGAGGCCCGTCGGCCTCCCCCTTCGTCGTCTACCGAGTCAGCGGCGCCAGTCGTTGTAGTCGTTGTCCTCGTCCCAGCGGGATGAGGATTCGTCCGCATCGTGCTCATCGGACAGCACACCACCACTCCGCTGGGAGGTGGGGCTACCCGAAAGCTCGCGCTGAAGGCTCGCGAAGTCAGTCGGCGCGGAGCTGTACTTCAGCTCGCGTGCGACTTTGGTCTGCTTTGCCTTAGCCCGGCCACGGCCCATGGCTGACCCCCTCGCGTCACTGCGGGGCGGCCTGGGGTTTGTTGGCGGCCCCGTTCGAATTAATACTCTTCCTGACAGACACTTTAGCGTGTGTCAGGCGGTCGCGCTTCCAGGAGTGGGGGAAGAACTCCGGAAGTGGCGCCGTTTGCCCGGTTGTCGCCGTCGGGCCGCCCCCTCAGACGACCCCGGGAATCGCTCGGACGACCCCGACCCTGGCACCGCCGCCGAGCACCGGCGGCGCCGCGAGGTCGGCATGCGCGGCGGTCCATTCGACGCCCATGCGATGCAGAATGGCCAGCGTCAGGGGGATTCGCGCACGGTCGTGACCATCGGCGATCTTGTATGCGAAGGCCGTTCCGTCCGGTAGCGCACCCGCGTGCACACCGTCCGCGCCGATCTTGCAGACCAGGCCCGGGGTGGCCCGCATGGTCAGTAAATCGGGTGCGTTGGTGCCGGAAATCACTCGCGGATTGGCGCGAATCGCGTCGGCGACGCGCCGCTGCGACGAACCGGGCGCGGCGGTGGCCATGGCCGCGAACGCACGGGCCAGATTCACCAGTGAGACCGGAATGATCGGTAGTCCGCAGCCATCGATGCCGAGGTCGGTTTCGGGCTCGCCGGTGAGGTCGGTGATGGTGGCGATCACCGCCTGTTGCAGCGGATGCGCCTGGTCCAGGTAGCCCTCGATCGGCCAGCCGTTGACGGCGCAGGTGGCGAGCATGGCCGCGTGCTTACCGGAGCAGTTCATGTATACGCGGCGGGGTTCGGGTAGCGCCTCGGCCCGTGCGCGCTCGTCCTGTGGTAGGTCGGGCGGACATTCGAGGGACTTCTCGTCGAAGCCGAAACGGTCGAGCAGGCGCTCGACCAGGGCGACGTGATCCGGTTCGCCGTAGTGGGATGCGGTCGCGATGGCGAGCTCGGCATCGTCGAGCGGTTCGAAGCCGTTGCGCAGCAAGGTGATCGCCTGCATGGGCTTGTTGGTGGAACGCGGGAAGATCGGGACGTGCACCTCGCCGAGCGCGAGGGTCGGTTCGCCGTCGGCGCCGAGGATCACCACCGAACCGCTGTGCACGCATTCGCGGAAGCCGGAGCGGACGACCTCGACCAGTTCGACGGTCATAGCTCGGCTCCTGTCGGTTCGGCCCGCTGCTCGCGCACATTCGCCACATCGACCCGCTGTTCGCGGGCACGTGCGGCATTGGCGTGGCGGCGGCCGTGACGCTCGATCTGCATCCGCACATCATCGGAGATGGTCGGTTCGGTCGCGAGCAGAATCGCGAGAAGATCGGGATCGTGGCCGGTGAACAGGTCGCGGACGGTGATGCCGTGCTCGGGTGTGTGCACGATGCGGACCTCGTCGCCCGCGCCGATCGTGCCCCCGGTGAGTACGCGCAGGTAGGCGCCGGTATCGCTCTGCAACGTGAACCGCTTGACCCAGTGGGACTCGCCGGACCAGTGCTGGAAGGTCGAGCACGGCACGCGGGGCGCGCTCACCTCGAGCAGGGTGTCACCGATGGTCCAGTGCGCACCGATCACCGCATCGCTGACCGGGAGTCCGGCGATGCGCAGATTCTCGCCGAACCAACCCGCGGGCAGTTCGCGGCCGAGTTCCTCGCCCCAGCGCCGCGCGTCTTCCTCGGCGTAGGCGTAGACGGCCTGATGTACGCCGCCGTGATTCTTGGTGTCGCACACATAATCGCCCTCGAGACCGTGGGCACGCGCGGCGACGCGATGGGGAACAGGTCGCTTGTCGATGGCCGTCCGGCCGACGCGGGTCGGCACCTCCAGTTCGGCGTGGACGACGCACACGGCAAGCACCCGAGCGCTATCGGGCTGCATCAACGGCCACGCAACCGGTCGACGGCGATCCGACCCGCCTGGGGTGCGTCGTCGGCGGGGACCGAATCCGGATCGATGGCGGCGGCGGTCGGGCCCGCGACCAGTTCGGTATCGGCCGGGATGGTGCGTTTGATCAAAGCCAGTGCGATGGGACCGAATTCGTAGTGGTCGATGACGGTGCCGAGTCGGCCGACAGCACGGCCGCCCGCGGTGACGTCCTCGCCGGTGGCCGGACGTTCGTCGGCCGAGCCGTCGAGATGCAGCAGCACCAGGTGGCGCGGCGGCTTGCCGAGGTTGTGCACCCGGGCCACCGTTTCCTGGCCGCGATAGCAGCCCTTGTCCAGGTGCACCGCACCGTGTTCGGCGATGCCGCCGATCCAGCGTGCCTCGTGCGGGATGGTTCGTTCGTCGGTGTCGAGTCCGATCCGGGGGCGAAGTGCCGCGACGCGCAATGCCTCGAAGGCCCACATACCCGCGGGTTCGGCGCCTGCGGCGGTGAGGCGGGCCCAGCGGTCGGCGAGTTGGTCACGCGGGATGACCACGTCGAAGGAATCCGCGGTTGGCCACGGCATGCGGCGCAGGAAACCGCCGTCGGGCAGCGGCACTGCTTCGTAGGTGTCCGGGAGGGTGGAAATGCCGAGCGCTTCGGTCAACTCGGTGATGCGTGGGCCGAGCAGGCTCAGCACCGCGTGATCGGCGGCCCCGACCGGTTTGGCATCGGCCCAGAAGACCATCTTCGCCAGGAACTCCAGCAGCGCCGGTCCGTGCTCGCCTTCGGTGTCGATCCACACGGTGCTGTCGAGTTCGGTCAGCACGAAGTGGTGCAGCACCCGGCCGTTGAGATCGAGGTCGAGGTTCTCGGCGGAGCGACCGTCACCGAGGCTCGCGATGTGCTGGCTGCTGATGGTGTGCAACCAGGTCAGCCGCTCGGCCCCGGTGATTTTCAGGACGAAGCGATGCGACCGGTCGACGATCGCCACCCGCTCCGCGGCGGCACGCTGCTCTCGGAAGGGATCCCCGTAATGCCAGGCGACGGCGGCGTCCGGCGTACCGGCCGCGCCCGCGACGGCGCCCGGGACAGCGAGGATGGGACTGGGTGCGACGACCACGGACACGTAAACCACTCTAAGCGCGAATCAGATCGGTTGCTGTCAGCGGCCCATTGAGTAGACGAAACGTGTGCTGCTGAGGAACCACTACGGAGCGAGTCTTACGAGCGACGTTCGCGGCCCGTCTCGTGGCCGAGTGGCCGAAGCGCATGCGCCGTAGGCGCGAGTCTCGGCCGCTCGGCCACGAGACAGAAGGGGGCCGCGAACACGCGGCGCCGCAGGCGCCGCAAATCCTACACAGTCCTAGGCGCGGTCAACGAACAGCGCCTACGCTCGTCCCATGGTGGATCGAGTTCTTGTAACACTCGACGGCGCCGTCCAGGATCCGGACGCGCCGTTGTTGTTTGCCGACGACATCGGCGTACTGCGCGGTGACGGTGTCTTCGAGTCGGTTTTGGTTCGCGCCGGTGACGCGTGCGCGATCGAATTTCATCTAGGCCGACTGCGTCGTTCGGCGCAGGCGCTCGATCTACCCGAGCCCGAGCTGGGGAAATGGCGAGACGCGGTCGAGACGGCGACGAAGGAATGGGGTATCGACCGCGAGGGCCTGATGCGGCTGGTCCTCACCCGTGGGCGCGATACCGAGCTGTCGGCCCCGTCCAGCGTCACCTCGGGTGATCTCGCGGCCGCGGTGCCGGTGCCGACTTCCTATGTACTGGTGCTGCCGGTGCCGGAGCGGGTGCAGAAGGCGCGCACCGATGGCGTCGCGGTGGTGTCGCTATCGCGTGGGATCTCGGTCGATCTGGCGCAGGCCGCGCCGTGGCAACTGCTGGGTGCGAAGACCCTCTCCTATGCCACCAATATGGCGGCGCTGCGGTTCGCGCAGCGGATGGGCGCCGATGACGTGATCTTCACCAGTACCGAGAACCGGGTGCTGGAGGGGCCGCGCTCGTCGGTGGTGATCGTGCGCGACAAGCAGTTGATCACCCCGCCCGCCAAGAACGGCGTACTGCCCGGGGTCACTCAGCGCGCGCTTTTCGCCGAGGCCGAGAAGGCCGGGTGGAAGTGCAGCTACGACTCGTTGTTCACCGCCGACCTGTTGACCTGCGACAGCATTTGGCTGCTGTCGAGCATCACCCTCGCCGCCAGGGTGAATTCGCTGGATGGATTGCGCATGATGGCGCCGGACAATGCGGCCGAAATCATCGAATTGGTGGACCGAGGAGTGGAGCGGGCCGGGGCCATCGGCGATTGGTGAGTTCGCCGGGCCGTGATCTTCGTCCTACTACAGCGTGTAGGAGTACTCGGCGAGCTCGGAAAACGGGTCGTTGAGGGTCGGTTGCGCCAGTGTGTCGTGGCGTACGCCTCCCTGATGGACCCATTCCCGGGCGTACTCTTACTACGTAATGTCGTAGATCGGCGGGAGGTCGGTTTTGAGCGTCCTGGACTTATCGCGTTGGCAGTTCGGCATCACGACCGTCTATCACTTCATTTTCGTACCGTTGACGATCGGTCTGGCTCCGCTGGTGGCGGGTATGCAGACCGCCTGGGTGATTACCGGCAAAGAGCATTGGTACCGGCTGACCAAATTCTTCGGGAAGCTGTTCCTGATCAATTTCGCGCTCGGTGTCGCGACCGGCATCGTGCAGGAATTCCAGTTCGGCATGAACTGGAGCGAATACTCCCGCTTCGTCGGTGACGTCTTCGGCGCACCGCTCGCGCTGGAGGCGCTCGTCGCATTCTTCCTGGAATCGACCTTCATCGGCCTGTGGATCTTCGGTTGGACCAGGCTGCCGAAAATGGTGCACCTGGCGACGATTTGGTTCGTCGCGATCGGGGTGAATGCCTCCGCGTACTTCATCGTCGCGGCAAATTCGTTCATGCAGCATCCGGTCGGCGCCAGATACAACCCGGAACGGGGACGCGCCGAACTCACCAGCATTTGGACGGTGCTCACCAATAACACGACCCTGGCGGCATTTCCGCACGTGGTGGCCGGAGCATTCCTGACCTCGGGAACTTTTGTGGTCGGCATCTGCGGCTGGTGGATGGTGCGCAATGCGCGCAGCGGTGACGAGACCAAAGTCGCTGAGGCGCGAACGATGTGGCGCTCCGGCGGACGCGGCGGCCTGTGGGTGATCGTCATTGCCGGTGTCGCGCTGTTCTTCACCGGTGATGTGCAGGGCAAGCTGATGTTCGAACAGCAGCCGATGAAAATGGCTTCGGCGGAATCGCTGTGCAATACCGCAACCGATCCGGACTTCTCGGTGCTGACCATCGGCACGCACAACAACTGCGACAGTGTGACGCACGTACTCGAGGTGCCGTACGTGTTGCCGTATTTGGCCAAGGGCAAGTTCAGCGACGTCACCTTGGACGGTGTCTCCGATCTCCAGCACGCGTACAACGCGAAGTTCGGGCCCGGCGACTACCGGCCCAATCTGTTCGTCACCTACTGGTCCTTCCGGGCCATGATCGGCCTGTCGGCCGGTGCGATCCTGCTCTGGTTGGTCGGCCTCTGGCTGACCCGCGGCGGCCGGATCACCGACAAGCGCTGGTACTCGTGGCTGTGCCTGATCGCCATCCCGACTCCGTTCCTGGCCAATAGCGCGGGCTGGGTCTTCACCGAAATGGGTAGGCAGCCATGGGTTGTCGCGCCGAATCCGACCGGTGACCAGAGCCTGCGGCTGATGGTGCAGCAGGGCGTCTCCGACCACGTCGCGGGCACGGTGATCACCTCGCTCGTGGTGTTCACCCTGCTGTACGGCGCGCTCGCGGTGGTGTGGTTCTACCTGATGCGGCGCTACACGGTCGCCGGACCCGAGCCCGCGAAGATTCCGACCGGCGGACCAGACGATACGGGCAGTCGTCATCAGGCCGAAGAACCTGCCGTCGAACAGCTTTCGTTCGCCTATTAGGAGCCGACGATGAATCTGCAACAGTTCTGGTTTCTGCTGATCGGCGTCTTGTTCACCGGCTACTTCGTGCTGGAGGGCTTCGACTTCGGGGTCGGCATGCTGATGCCGATCCTCGGCAAGGGCAGCGATACCCGAAGGCGGGTGGTGCTGAATACGATCGGGCCGGTATGGGACGGCAACGAGGTGTGGTTGATCACTGCGGCCGGTGCGATGTTCGCCGCCTTTCCGGAGTGGTACGCGAGCCTGTTCTCCGGTTTCTACATCGCATTGCTGCTCGTGCTGATCGCGCTGATCGCGCGGGTCTGCGCCATCGAATATCGCAGCAAGATCGACGATGCGCGGTGGCGGGCCTGGTGCGATGCCGCGATCGGAATCGGTTCCTGGGTACCGGCATTGGCATGGGGCTGGATATTCGCCAACGTCGTGCGGGGGGTGCCGCTGAACGAGAAGAAGCACATCGCGGGCTCGGCGTGGGATCTGCTCGGGCCGTACGCCTTGCTCGGCGGACTCGCGACCGGATTGCTGTTCGCGCTGCACGGTGCGGTCTTCTTGGTGCTGAAGACCGGCGGCGAGGTGCGCGCCGATGCGGCGAAGACGGTGCGATTGTTGCTGGCGCCGACCGCGATCGTGGTCGGTGTGTTCGGCGTGTGGACGCAGTTGGCCTACGGAACCGGATGGACCTGGATTCCGTTGGCGCTGGCGGTAGTCGGGCTGCTGCTCGCGGGCGCGGCGAGTTTCGCCGACCGCGACGGGTGGGCGTTCGTCGGCACGGCGGTCACCACCGCGGCGGCCACGGTGCTGCTGTTCGGGTCGCTGTATCCGAATGTGCTGCCGTCCACCATCAGCGACATGTTCAACCTGACCATCGACAACGCCTCCTCGACGCCGTACACGCTGAAGGTGATGAGCTGGGCGGCCGTGGTCGTCACGCCCGTGGTGCTGGGCTATCAGGGTTGGACGTACTGGGTGTTCCGCAAACGGATTACGGTCGAGCAGATTCCCGCGCCGATCGGCCTGCCGTTCGAAGCCGTCAAGGACTGATCATGGCTCGCCCGCCCGTCGACCCCCGGTTGTGGAAGTACGCGCGCTCGGCCCGCCGCTACCTGGTGCTGAGTGTGGCACTGTCCGTGATGATCACGGGTTCGATCGTGGTCACGGCGGTCGCACTGGCGACGGTGCTGGCCGGGGTCGTCACCGATCCCGGTCGGCGCAGCTTCGGGGCGTGGACATTCGAGTTGGTTGTGCTCGTGGCCGCCATCGGCTGTCGGGTGCTCGCCACCTGGGTGCAGTCGCGGATCGCGCATCGGGCGGGGGCCGCGGTGGTCGCGGAACTGGAAACCGCGGTGCTTGCCGCCGGGGCTCAGCTGCCGCCGCGCGAACTCGAAACTCGGCGAACCGAATTGGCGGTTGTCGTGAGTACCGGGCTGACCGGGCTGCGGGCGTATCTCACCGGGTATCTGCCCGCGCTGCTCCTTGCTTGCCTGGTGCCGCCGATTGTCTTGGTGGTCATCGGGTTTCATGATCCGGTCTCCGGTCTCATCGCCGTGGTAACGCTGCCGTTGATTCCGGTGTTCATGGTGCTCATCGGTCTGCTCACGCAGGGCAGGGCGGAGGCAACGCTCGTCGCGACCACACGGCTGTCGGATCAACTGCTCGATCTCTTTGCCGGAATGCCGACGTTGCGGGCCTTGGGGCGGGAGGGAAGCGCGGGGCGGACGGGTTCGATGGAACACCGGGTACGCGCGCTCGGGGATGCGTTGCGGCAGCGCACTATGCGTGCGCTTCGGATCGCGTTCCTGTCGTCGATGGTGCTCGAGATGCTTGCCACGCTCAGCGTTGCGTTGATCGCGGTGTCCATTGGACTGCGGCTCGTATACGGCGAGATGAGTCTGTATGCCGGGCTGGTGGCGTTGATTCTCGCACCGGAGGTGTATCTGCCGCTGCGGATGGTGGGGGAGCGGTTCCATGCGGCGCAGGACGGAATGGCGGCCGCGGACAAGGCCTTTGCCGTTCTCGAGCCGTCTGCGCAGGTTCGGGCCGAATCGGGTGCCGATGGTCAGGCGGCCGACGGGGACGCTGTCCGGTCGGTCTCCGGGACTAGTGGGGCTGGTGCTGCGGTTGGCGGAGCGGGCGTTGTCCGGGCGGCGGCGCCCGGGTGCGCAGGTGCTGTTAGGCCGGTTTCGAGCACCAATGGTGTTGATCCTGTGGCCGTCGTCGGCTCCCATCACGGGATTCTCGGCGGTGCGGGTGCTGTGGCGAGCGGGGACGACGGCAGGGACAGTGAACTCGGTTCAGCGGCATCGAATGGCGATCCCGCCGAGACGAGGCAGGAAGTCGGCAGAGATGGCCGGGGCCTCATCGAGATATGCGATCTCTCGGTACGTGCCAGGGACGGGTTTGCGCCCGCCGGGCTGACGGCGGTGTTGCGGCCGGGGTTGGTGACTGTGTTCACCGGACCCAACGGGAGCGGGAAATCGACTGCGCTGCAAGCAATCCTGGGTTTGATCACGCCGGAGTCCGGCGCGGTGAAGGTCGATGGCACCGACCTGCGTGCGCTGGATCAGCAGGCTTGGTGGTCGCGCGTGGCCTGGCTGCCGCAACGTCCGGTCCTGGTCCCGGGAACGCTGCGGGAGAATCTCGAATTACTCGGCGCGCACACACCCGACACCACGGCCAAGGGTGCGGCCCGAGTGCTCGACGAACTCGAAGCCGCCTGCATCGCAACCGGATTCGACGTGGTTCTCGACGAACTCCCCGACGGCTGGAACACGATCGTCGGCGCGGGCGGCATCGGCCTCTCGCTCGGCCAGCGCCAACGCCTGGCCCTCACCAGAGTGCTCGCCGCCGATCGCCCGATCCTCCTTTTGGACGAACCAACCGCCCATCTGGACCACGCCGCCGAAGCCACCGTCCTCACTGCGCTACAACAGCGAGCTCGCACCGGCGCAACCGTAATCGTCATAGCCCACCGCCCAACTGTCCTCGCCGCCGCCGATCACATAATCCCCATCCACTCGACCGCACCTCAGGCAGTCGTCTCATGAACCGCGCGGGAGACACTTCGGTGCCGAGCACAACGGCTCGTCGCGGACCAGCAGCGGATCTGCGGCGCATGTGGGGGCTGCTCGAGTTGTCGCCGTGGCGGGTTGCCGTGGCGATCGGGTGGGGTGTGGCGGCGCTGGGTAGCGGTCTCGGGCTGGCGGCCCTGGCGGCGTGGTTGATCGCGCGTGCCTGGGAGATGCCTCCGGTGCTCGATCTGAGCGTTGCTGTCGTCGCGGTGCGGGCGCTCGGTATCTCCCGTGGCCTGTGCCGATATCTGGAACGCCTTGCGACCCATGATGTCGCGCTGCGTGCGATGACGACCGCTCGGACAACCGTTTACCGGACCTTGGCTCAATCGGATGTCTGGATGCGGCGGGATATGCGAGGTGGTACTTCGGACGGTCCAGCCGACGGCCGTGATGGTTCCGGCGGCTTACGTGCCGACAAGTTCGACAGGGCGTTTCGTCCGCTCCGGAGCGAGAATGTGTCGGCTGGCGCGGCTGGCCTCAGTTCTCGGCGTGGCCGGGGTGTCTCGGTCGAATCGGCTCGGAACGTCGGCGAGGTGTCTGCGTTCGGCCGAGGCGACACTTCGGACGGCAGTCCGGTCGCCGAGACGGATTCGACGAGCGCGGATGGTGCTGCGTCGCTGCGGCGCGGAGACCTGCTGGTGCGAATCGGCAGCGATATCGACGACCTCGGAGCCGCTGTGGTCCGTGTGTTCGTGCCGATCGCGGTCGCGATTGTGCTGTCGCTGGCCGCGATCGGACTCATGGCCACCATTTCGGTTGGGGCCGCGGCCATTCTGGCGGTATCGCTCGGCATTGCCGGGATCGTCGCACCGTGGCTCTCGGGGTGGGCCGCCCGTGCGGCCGAACGTGCGGTGCGCGCCGACCGCGCCGAATTCACCGCGCAGGCGCTCACGGTCCTCGACCACGCGGCCGAACTCCGGGTCGCGGGCAAGCTGGATGCCGCGCTGGCGGCCGCCGACCACGCCGGACAACGCGCGGTCGCCGCCGAGGATTCCGCGGCCGCACGCAGCGCCTGGGCCGCCGCGGCGACGCCACTCTCGATCGGCGCCAGCGTCCTCGGCGCCCTGCTGATCGGCATCGCGATCTACGGCACCAACCCGCCCGCCATGACCCCCATGGCCCTCACCATCCTTGTCCTGCTCCCCCTCTCGGCCTTCGAAGCAGTCGCCCCCCTGCCCGCCGCCGCGCAGGCCCTCACCACCGCTCGCGCGGCCCTGCACCGCCTCCCGCTGCTCGAAACCACCCGAAACCCGATGACGCAGCAACGCTCCGGCCGCGCGATCACCGACTCCGCCATGAACCGCCCCAACGACTCGACGCGAGATCATCGGCTGCGCGATGCCACCGGACGAGCCGAGGGCAGCGGGCAGGGCTCGTCGACAGCGGGCGCACCAGCGACACCCGACCGCATCGGTGTTGACGCGGGTATCCGGTCGACAGAGGGCGAGCCAGCGACAACTGACCGCATCGGTGTTGACGCGGGCATCCGCTCGTCGACAGAGGGCGAGCCAGCGACAACTGACCGCAGGGGCATTGATGCGGGCATCCGCGACACACGAAATCTATTGCCGGGCAACCTACCCGAGCGTCCGGCGGGAAAGCGGATCGCCGTCGTCGGACCGAGCGGCGCGGGCAAGACCACGTTGCTCATGGCGTGGGCGGGGTTGTTCGGTACGCCCGTGCCCGGGGTGACGTTCTTTGCCGAGGATGCGCACATCTTCGGTACCTCCGTGCTCGAGAACCTGCGCGTCGCGCGGGGGGATCTGACTGTCGAAGCGGCCGAGAAGGCTTTGTGCGCGGTCGGTCTCGGGGATTGGCTGGCATCCCTGTCGGATGGTGTGCACACGGATCTGGTCGGAGGTGCGGCCGCGGTTTCGGGCGGGCAGCGGCGGCGGATTCTGCTCGCCCGCGCGCTCATTTCGCCCGCGCGGGTGCTGCTGCTCGACGAGCCGACCGAACATCTGGAGGCCGAGGCGGGCGCCCGACTGCTGCGCGAGCTACTCGATATCGGCAGCGGCCTGGTCGAACCCGACCGAACTGTGGTCGTCGTCACACATCAGCTGCCATCCGATCATCGCGCCGAAGCGGTGTTGCATATCGATGGATCAGGCCAGGTCACGACCACTGGAGGAGTTGATGAGCGCACCGGTTCAGCGCCCAGCGAAATTCCGTTGCCGACGCACTGACCGCTGACTAGATTCGTTTGTACACAAGGAAGGAGGTGGTTCGAAGAATGTATGTTCATAGGACTCGTGAGGTGGCTGTCCGCTAGCGCCACCGCTGCAACGGATTTCCGTTCGCGCGAGCGCTGAGCGAATTCCAGGCAGCCACCCGGCCCCCGAGCTACCGGTCTAGTCCGACCGGGACCCATGCAGGCTTCACCGCCTGCGGGGTATGGCTCGGGGGCCGTTCCTTTTTCGGCACAATTCTCTCAGACGGTAGAGTCCGGCGACCGGGTTCGACACGAGGGGTAGCCGATGCCATCGGAGGGTCTCGCGGCAGTGGTTGGGCGCCGCATCAGGGCGGTTCGCCGCATGTTCTACGTACAGGGCAGTGATGTCGACCGCACCGAAGGCCCTATCGAATTGACCTTCGAGGACGGTTCGGTGCTGCTGCTGGACGCTGGAACCGACGGTGAGGAACTCCTCGTCGCATCGACCCCGTGGCGCGACCCTTTCGCAGGCCTTACCGAACCCGAATACATCGAATACGTCGCCGAATCCGGCAAATACACCGCCTTCGACGTCGGCTCCGAACTCCCGTACTCACACCTGATCGGCTCCCACATCGCCGCCGTCTCCGAATCCCGCCTGCACGACGACCGCCTCCGTGCCGCCGTCCTCGAGGTGAACGGCTCCAAACTCGCCGTCGAAACCCTCGCCGACGAACTCCTCGTCACCTGGCACCCAACCTGATTCGCCCCGCTGTCCTAGGCGTCCCTTTTCCAGTGAAGTTCTACCTCGGCAGGCGCTACGCTGGGGCAATGACCGTTGAGCCGTTTCCTGACTGGGTGATTCCACCTGCTGGTGGGTTCACAGTCGAGGACTTTCTGGAGCTGCGCGGCCTTCCGAAGCATACCGAGTTGATCGATGGTGGTCTGGTCTTCGTGAGTCCGCAGGAAATGTGGCACAGCCGGTGCGTGTCGGTTCTCTGGCGGGACCTCGATCAACAAACTCCGCCGGATCTCTATGCTGACCGTGAAATGGCCGTCAAACTCGGACCGCGTCAGATGCCGGAACCAGATGTCCTGGTGGTCAGCAAAGCGGCGACTCGTCGAGCAGGTCTATCCACCTACTACTTCGCTGAGGACGTTGTTCTTGCTGTCGAGGCAGTGTCTCCGGATTCCGAAGAACGCGACCGGGAGACGAAGCCAACCAAGTATGCGAAGGCAGGAATCCCGAACTACTGGAGGGTCGAGCGTCGTGACGATGAAGCCGTTGTCTACGTCTACGAACTCGACCCCGCCACAGCAACTTACGGCCTGGTCGGTATCTTCCACGACCGCCTGAAGATCAACGTGCCCTTCCCGATCGACATCGACCTGACATCGATCTGGCCGCGCGACTAACCGATGTAGCGCTGCAAACGGGCCGAGAGGCGGGGTTCGAGGGGGCCATCGGCGACTACCCGCTCCTCGACGTACGCGAGATCACCGCCCTCGACGATGCCGTACAACCGTTTGGCTCCGCCGACGACGATGCCGGATTGGCTGCGGATGACGACATCGGTGGCCAATTCCCAGGAGGACTGGGTCAGGGCGGTGCCGTAGAAGAGTTCGACGATGCCGGTGCTGTGGGTCAGCAGCAGTTCGATGACCTCGTCATCACCGTCGATGCCGACCCGCCAGAAGCCGCTCTCACGCAGATCGGGTCCGCCGTAGGAGCCGTCGGATTCGATGACCCAGGAACGCGAGTCCCAGGCCAGGTAATCGCCCCCGTCGTGGGAGACGATGATCTGCTGGCCGAAGCGGTAGTCGCCGCGAGCGGGATCGTTGCCCTCGCCCTCACCGCGCCACACGCCGACCATCGGCAGCAGCGCGAGCATCGACGAACTCAGATCTGGGCCGAGCCGCAGATTCGCGGTGTCCTCGGGCAGCGGCAGATCCGGTAGCACCGGAATATTGCGCGCACCAGTCCATTTCGCCCGTTCGGCAGCCTCGGCCACGGCCTCGTCGCCACTGCGGCGCGGCGCGGACTCGGCCGGACCGTTGCCGTTCAGTTGTTCACTCGCTCGCTCGGCCGGGTTGGAACCTTCGCTCGCGAGTTCACTCATGATTCGGTGAACAACCGGTAGAAGACGTACAGGCCGAACCAGCCGATCAGAACGGCCACGGCCACCAGCAGAATCTCGAAGAAGAGGACCACAACTGGAGTCTAACGAGTTGCGTCCCGCCCAGCACAACGGCCCCGTTGCTTCCCAGCTACCGGGAAACGACGGGGCCGTCGGCGCAATTACTTACTTGGCGACTGCCACATCCACGGCGTGGATGCCCGCGCCCTCCGGACGAACCTCGGCCGAGCCGTTGCCCGAGGAGGACAACGCGCGCACGGTCCACGCGCCCGGCGCCGCGAAGAAGCGGAAATCACCGGTGCCCGAGGCCACGACCTCGGCGGTGAAGTCACCGTTGCCGTCGAGCAGGCGCACGAACGCGCCGCCGACCGGCTGACCGTCAGTGCTCAGAACACGGCCGGTGATGACCGTTTCCTTCTCGACATCGACTCCGGCCGGAATGGCCTGTCCCTGGGTAGGTGCTGCGCACATGTGATTACTCTCCCAATTCGATCGGTGCACCGACGAGCGAGCCGTATTCGGTCCAGCTGCCGTCGTAGTTCTTGACATTCTGGTGGCCCAGCAGCTCCTGCAGCACGAACCAGGTGTGCGAGGAACGCTCACCGATGCGGCAGTAGGCGATGGTGTCCTTGGATCCGTCCAGCCCGGCCTCGCCGTAGATCTCGGTCAGCTCGGCATCGGACTTGAAGGTGCCGTCCTCGTTCGCGGCCTTGCTCCACGGCACGTTGATGGCGCCCGGGATGTGGCCGGGACGCTGGCTCTGCTCCTGCGGCAGGTGCGCCGGAGCCAGGATCTTGCCGGAGAACTCGTCAGGGGAGCGCACGTCGACCAGGTTCTTGATGCCGATGGCGGCAATGACCTCGTCGCGGAACGCGCGGATGGTCAGGTCGGGTGCGGCGGCCTTGTACTGGGTGGCCGGACGGTTCACGGCGTCGCGGGACAGCGGCCGACCGTCGAGCTCCCACTTCTTGCGGCCGCCGTCGAGCAGCTTGACGTTGTTGTGGCCGTACAGCTTGAAGTACCAGTAGGCGTATGCGGCGAACCAGTTGTTGTTGCCGCCGTAGAGCACGACCTCGTCGTCGTTCCCGATGCCGCGCGCCGAGAGCAGATCGGAGAACTGCTCCTGGTTCACGAAGTCGCGACGAACCTGATCCTGCAGGTCCTTCTTCCAGTCGAGCCGAACGGCACCCTCGATGTGGCCGCTGTCGTAGGCGGAGGTGTCCTCATCGACCTCGACGAAGACGACGCCGGGGGCGTTGAGGTTCTCTTCGGCCCAGTCAACGGAGACCAGGACATCGGAGCGAGCCATGTTGTTCCTTTCGGGGTGGTGACTTGCAGTGTCAGTTCGCCGGGGACGGGTTCCGGCGGAGTCGGGCGACCAGCGGATAGATCTGGCAACCCAGGCAGATCCCGAACGCCGCATTCAAGAACGCCGCGAACAGGGCGAAGCCGGCGAACACCGCGCCGACGACGGTGGAGCCGACCAGGAAACCCAGCAGGCTGACGGCACTGAAGACCAGGCCGAGTAATTGGGCGAACCGCAGCGGTGCCACGGGTTCGGTTTCGAGGGTCGGACCAACGCGCGGCGCGACGAACGCGGCGAAGATCCGGCCGTAGGGATGCCGCCGGGGCCCGTAGGCCGCGCCGATCGCGAAGACCACCGCCTGTGCGGCGACGAGCACCGCGGCGACCGGCGTCGAAACGGCCGCTGCGAGCAGGATCAGAACGAGGACACCGATGGTGACCCACGCGGCGAAGCGTGGCCCGCGCACATCTACGGCGGCGGGAATCCCGTTCTCAACGGCTATGTTTCGGGAATTTGTGGACATTGTGCGTACTCCTGCGCTGAATTTCGCTGTTGGCGGGAAAAATGCCAGTTCGCCGGGGGATCAAAAGATCACTCGCACGACGGACGCAGGTCGGCATCAGGAAATCTGACGGAGCCGACCGCTCAGCCACACAGGCAGCAACAACCACCGAGGCGACACAGATCAACTGTGCGGCGTCGGGTGAGCATCAGCTCGTGGTTGGCTTGCACGCAGAGGAGTTTACCTGGTTCTGCCGGAGAATTGGACCCGGGGTTCGTCACAGTTGCTATCAACCCTTGTCACGCCCGGTTTTTCCACCGTCAGGGGCGATTCACCGGAAGAGTTACCCCACCGTCAGCGGCTCGAGTGCGGTACGCAGGTCCGCGGACTTGGGGACCCCGGAGATCCGGAATCGTTCCCGCCCTTCGATATCGAAGACGAAGGTGGTCGGCAGCGAGAGCACGTTCAGTTCTTTGGCCAGCGCGGGCTCGGCATCGATATCGACCTCGATATCCAGCGGCGGGCGCGGCGATCCGGACAATTCCTCGGTCACCCCGGCGACTACGCGACGCACCGCATCGCACGGTCCGCACCAGTCGGCGGAGAAGTGCAGTACCGCCGGGCCCGAGTTGTCGGCGCCGACCGATGCCAGCAGACCGGTGCGCGCCGATTCATCCTGTGCCTCGGTGTCGCTCGCGCGCAGCTTGCCGTTGCGGCGCTGCAGCACCACTCCGACGGCCACCGCGGCAAGCACCACCATCAGCAGGATTGTGATTTCAATCATGGTCGCCGCAATCTGTCCAGGTCGATGGTCACGTTCTCGGCCTTGGCCTCGATGACGATCTGGCCGCCCTGTGCGGAGACCTTCGTCGGCCGTAGCCCGAACGGGAGTTCGTTCGTATCGATTGTCCGGGTGAACTGCTCGAGCACCTTCGGACGCTCGGTATCGGTGACGACCGCGGTCGTCGTGGCGTCACCCGTACCACGGTAGATGCTGGTCGCGATGATCTTCACCTGATCGCCGTCGACCACGAGGTCTGCGGTCACACTCACATTGTCACCGCCGAGCGGTGCACCCGGCTTACTCGGAGTCTTACCCGGCATGGTGCCGGTGAGCAGGAGCTGCCCGCCGGTGGTCATACCGGACCCGCCCGATCCGCCGGTTCCGTCGGATTTGTTCCCCGGCGCCGAATGTACTTGCAGGTCCGGGATTTTGAACAGCCTGCCGAGTTCGGTCGGCTCGAGCCGCATCTGCCCCTCGACCCGATCCACCGGAATCGCGCGCACGTTCCCGTCGGTGAGGTCGCCGATGGAGAGGTGAGCTCCGGTCAGCGTCGCGCCGACCGAGATTTCGCCGGGGATATCGGGTCGCATGACGCGCGCGCGGATATCGACGGTCTGGTATCGGCCGTCGAGGGCCTGGGTGAGAAAGGGGAACCCATAGATGACCACGTCGGGGTCCGCGGTGAGGTCGGCGCCGACACGCAGGGCACGCGACACGCGGTACTCGGAGTAGGCGGCGGCGCCGAAATCGATGACTACCGCCAATGCCGCGAGGCACAGCAGCCCGATGATCAGCTTGCGCATGCGGGCAACACTACTTGGCGGTGTCTTTCGGGTATCGCACGTCTGCGCCGAGGTGCCACACTAACCCCGGATAGCGAGGTCATCGGCGTTCACGCGCTAATCTTGCACCGATTACCTGTGATCAAGCGACGTGGCCCCGGCGGTGTGGCTGATGTCCGGAGCTACTAGATGGGAGGAGGGCTTGTGGAGCTGCTCCTGCTGACCTCCGACCCCAACCCCGAGTCGGTTCTGCCCGCGTTGTCACTGCTGGCGCACAATGTGCGCCCGGCGCCGACCGAGGTGGCGTCCCTGCTCGAGGCGGGGACCGCGGATGTCGCGCTGGTCGATGCGCGCACCGACCTGGCCGCGGCCCGTGGCCTGTGCCGACTGCTCGGCAGCACGGGGTCGTCGGTGCCGGTGGTCGCCGTGCTGACCGAGGGCGGGCTGGTCGCCGTCAATGCCGACTGGGGCCTGGACGACATTCTGCTGCCCGGTACCGGACCGGCCGAGCTGGACGCCCGGCTGCGCCTGCTGGTCGGCCGCAACGGCGGTGTCGCGAGCCCGGAGAACACCGGCAAGATCACTCTCGGCGAACTGGTGATCGATGAGGGCACCTATACCGCCCGGCTGCGCGGTCGCCCGCTGGATCTCACCTATAAGGAATTCGAACTCCTCAAATACCTCGCGCAGCACGCGGGCCGGGTCTTCACCCGGGCCCAGCTGCTGCAGGAGGTCTGGGGTTACGACTTCTTCGGTGGCACCCGCACGGTCGATGTGCATGTGCGCCGCCTGCGCGCCAAGCTCGGCAGCGAATACGAATCGTTGATCGGCACCGTGCGCAATGTCGGCTACAAGGCCGTACGCCCCGCGCGCAACAGCACCAAGGGCGACCACGTCACCTTCCCCGACGACGAATCCGCCGAGGGCACCGACGATTCCCCGCCCGTCACCGTCAACGGATCCGTCCCATAGCGGATGGAATGGCGCGCGGTATTCGCGCGTTCGTCGCGATGACGGATCGACGAGGGAGACGCTGATGGGTGAGACGACGCTGCGGTGGAGTACGGAGCTCGATGCCGAGGTGGCGCGGGCGGTGCGCGAACTGCTGGAGCGGGCGAGTGCCGAAGACGGCGTCGCGCCGGTCTCCGAACAGGCTGTCCTCTCGCTCGTCGCGACCGATTCCGGGGCCGAACATCTGGTGGCGCTGCGTGACGGTGTCGTCGCCGGTTACGCGAATCTCGTTGCCGCGCATGGCGAACACCCCGCAATGGCCGAGGTCGCCGTCGATCCGGCTGCGCGCAACCATGGCATCGGTGCGGAATTGGTCTCGGCCGTGCTGACAAAGGGTGGATCGGCTGCTCGGGTCTGGGCACACGGAAATCGGCCCGCCGCCCAGGCGCTCGCGGCCCGGCTCGGACTGCGCGTCGCACGGGAGTTGTGGCAGATGCGGCGGCCACTGGCAACGCCGGAGCTACCGGAGTTGGTCGTTCCGGGAGATAACGCGCTGCGGACCTACGAAGGCGCCGCCGACGACGCCGAACTGTTGCGCGTCAATAACGCGGCCTTCGCCTGGCATCCGGAACAGGGCGGCTGGACCGAGCGGGATATCGCCGTCCGCCGCGAAGAGTCCTGGTTCGATCCGAAGGGGCTGTTCATCGCGGTGGATCCGGCCGATCCGGACCGCATCCTCGGATTCCACTGGACGAAGGTGCATTACGAGGAGAACCCGCCGGTCGGCGAGGTTTATGTAGTGGGCATCGACCCGGCGGCACAGGGCCGGGGCCTCGGCCGTCTGCTCACCCTCGCGGGCCTGCGTTACCTGCGCGAACGCGAGCTGCCAGAGGTTCTGCTCTATACCGAGGCCGACAACACCGCGGCCGTGCACACCTATACGCGACTCGGCTTCGAACCGTCACATATCGATGTCGCTTATTCGGCCGCTGACTGAATAACAGGCGGCTCACCGGGGTTGCTCGAGTAACACTGGGGCAAATGTCACACATAACGGGACTATTAGCGCCGGGCTGTTCACCCTCCGTTCACTCAGCCTGGTCCAAATGTCAACCGAGCGACCTTACGTTACATAAGGGCGGCACAGTTGCCGCCTGGTGCGCAAGTTCCCCGCGAACGGCACCACGAAACCCGCCCGGGCCGGTGAGGGACCGGGCGTGTCGAACGCGATTCCCCGGAGGAATAAGTGAACTTCAAGCGCAGCAGCGCCCTGATCGGTGTGCTGGCCGCCGTCGCCATGCCCCTGGCCGCCTGTGGCAGCGACGACAACAGCACCTCGTCCAGTGGCGATTCCACCGCCAAGGTCGATGTCGCCTGTGGCGGTAAGAAGGCCCTCAAGGCCAGCGGTTCCTCGGCTCAGAAGAACGCCATGGACCGCTTCGTCGCCGCCTACGAGGCCAACTGCAGCGGCTCCACGCTGAACTACACCTCCAGCGGTTCCGGCGCCGGTGTGAACGAATTCCTCGGTGGCCAGACCGATTTCGCGGGTTCGGACTCCCCGCTGAGCGACAAGAAGGGCGAGCCCGCCAAGGCGCAGGAGCGCTGCGGCGCCCCGGCGTGGAACCTGCCGACCGTCTTCGGCCCGATCGCCATCACCTACAACATCGACGGTGTGAGCGATCTGGTGCTCGACGGTCCGACCGCCGCCAAGGTGTTCAACGGCACCATCGCCACCTGGGACGCGCCGGAGATCAAGGCGCTGAACCCGACCGCCAAGCTGCCCTCGGACAAGATCTCGGTGATCTTCCGCAGCGATGAGTCGGGCACCACCGACAACTTCCAGCTCTACCTGGACGCCGCCTCCGACGGCGCGTGGGGCAAGGGCGCGGGCAAGACCTTCAACGGCGGTATCGGTGAGGGTGCCAAGGGCAACGAGGGCACTTCGGCCGCCATCAAGAGCACCAAGAACTCGATCACCTACAACGAGTGGTCCTTCGCCAAGGCACAGAACCTGTCCATCGCGCAGGTCGTCACCTCGGCCTCCAAGGATCCGGTCAAGCTGACCCCGGAGTCCGCGGCCAAGGCCGTCGACAGCGTGAAGATCAAGGGCGAGGGCAACGACCTGGTGCTCGACACCTCGTCGTTCTACAAGCCGACCGCGGCCGGTGCGTACCCGATCATTCTGCCGACCTACGAGATCGTCTGCTCGAAGTACGCCGACGCCGACACGTCCAAGGCGGTCAAGGCATTCCTGACCTCGGCCGTCAACAACGGTCAGAAGGGTCTGGACACCGCGGGTTACGTCGCGATCCCGGACAAGTTCAAGACCAAGCTGACCACCGCGATCAACGCCATTTCCTGATAGCTGCCACGCCATGACCG
Organism: Nocardia pseudovaccinii NBRC 100343; assembly: GCF_001613225.1. GTDB lineage: Bacteria > Actinomycetota > Actinomycetes > Mycobacteriales > Mycobacteriaceae > Nocardia > Nocardia pseudovaccinii. The sequence goes on along the minus strand of NZ_BDBY01000211.1, from coordinate 5,229 downwards.
TGCACCCTGAGGTGACCGCCGCGGGCCAGTCGGATTCGACTGGCCCGCGGGCGGCTGGAGATACTGCCCCTATGTCGAGTGAACCGAGCACCGAACCGGCCTCACCGAAGGCCCGCCCCGGCCACAGCCAGCGGGCCGAGGTCATCTTCCGGTCGCTTGCCACCGCCGCCGGTGCGACGGTCGTGGCGGCCATCGCACTGATCGCGCTATTCCTATTGATCCGTGCGTGGCCCTCGATCATGGCGAACGAGGCGAACTTCTTCACCACTAGCGAGTTCAACACCACCAATGCCGATCACCTGCGATTCGGCATCCGGGACCTGCTCATGGTCACGGTGTTGAGTTCGATACTCGCGCTGGTGATCGCGGTGCCCATCGGTGTGGGCATCGCACTTTTCTTGACCCACTATTCGCCGAAGCCGATGGCGCGTCCGTTCGCGATGCTCGTCGATCTGCTCGCGGCGGTGCCGTCCATCGTGTTCGGTCTCTGGGGCTTCCTGGTGCTCGCACCGCGGCTCGAACCTGTCGAGACCTTCCTGAACAAGAACCTCGGCTGGTTCTTCCTGTTCTCCGACGGCAATGTGTCGATCTCCGGTGGCGGCACGATCTTCACCGCGGGCGTGGTGCTGGCGGTGATGATCCTGCCGATCATCACCTCGGTTTCTCGCGAGGTCTTCAACCTGACACCTCTCTCGCATATCGAGGCCGCGCAGGCGCTCGGCGCGACCAAATGGGAGATGGTCCGGATGACGGTGCTGCCCTACGGCCGCAGCGGTGTGATCGCCGGTTCCATGCTCGGCCTCGGTCGCGCGCTCGGTGAGACGATCGCGGTATTGGTGATCCTGCGCACCTCGGCACAGGCCGGTCACTGGTCGCTGTTCGACGGCGGCTACACCTTCGCCTCCAAAATCGCCGCGGCCGCATCGGAATTCAGTCAGCCTCTGCCGACCGGCGCCTACATCGCGGCCGGCTTCGTGCTGTTCGCGCTGACCTTCATCGTCAATGCGCTGGCGCGGCTCGTGTCCGGTGGAAGGGTGAACGGGTAATGACCACCACGACGACTCTCGACAAGCCGGTCAAGGCGCCCACCTTCCGGCATGTGAGCGCGGCCCGCCGCCTCAAGAACAACATCGCGACCGGAGTGGTCTGGGCCTGCTTCGCCATCGCGCTCGTGCCGCTGATCTGGGTGCTGTTCATGGTGGTTTCGAAGGGCCTCGAGTCCGTCGTCTCGCCGGACTGGTGGCAGAAATCGCAGAAGGGCATCCTGCCGGACCAGACCGGTGGCGGTGTGTACCACGCGATCTACGGCACCATCGTGCAGACCGTCGTCGCCGCGATCCTGGCGGTGCCGCTCGGCATCATGGCCGCGGTTTACCTGGTCGAATACGGGCGTGGCGTGCTGGCCAAGGTCACCACGTTCATGGTCGACATCCTCGCGGGTGTCCCGTCGATCGTCGCGGCGCTGTTCATCTTCGCGCTGTGGATCGCGACCTTCGGCTTCCCGCAGAGTTCCCTGGCGGTATCGCTGGCGCTCGTACTGCTCATGCTCCCGGTGGTGATTCGCAGCACCGAGGAAATGCTGAAGCTGGTTCCCGACGAGCTGCGCGAGGCGTCCTACGCGCTCGGAATTCCCAAGTGGAAGACCATCGTTCGGATCGTGGTGCCGACCGCCGCGCCCGGCATGATCAGCGGCATCCTGCTCTCGCTCGCCCGCGTCATGGGTGAGACGGCGCCGGTGCTGGTGCTGGTCGGCTACAGCAAGTCGATCAATACCAACCTGTTCGACGGCAATATGGCGTCGTTGCCGCTGCTGATCTACCAAGAGTTGGCGAACCCGGAACCGGCCGGCCGAGCCCGGGTGTGGGGCGCGGCGTTGACGCTGATCCTGCTGATCGCCCTCTTGTACGCGGCGGCCGCGGTCGTCAACAAGCTGCTCACGCGGAACCGATAGAAGCGAACGGAAAAATGGCCAAGCGGATCGACGTCAAAGACCTGAATATCTACTACGGCAAATTCCATGCGGTTGCCGATGTCAAGCTGTCGGTGCTGCCGCGCAGCGTGACCGCCTTCATCGGCCCGTCGGGTTGTGGTAAGTCCACCGTGCTGCGTTCGCTCAACCGGATGCACGAGGTGACCCCGAATGCCCGCGTCGAGGGCGCGGTGCTGCTGGACGGCGAGGACATCTACGGCTCCACCGTCGACCCGGTCGGCGTGCGCCGCACCATCGGCATGGTGTTCCAGCGCCCGAATCCGTTCCCCACCATGTCGATTCGCGACAATGTGGTGGCCGGACTGAAGCTGCAGGGTGTGCGCAACAAGAAGGAGCTCGACGAGGTCGCCGAGCGTTCGTTGCGCGGCGCCAACCTGTGGAACGAGGTCAAGGACCGGCTGGACAAGCCGGGCGGCGGCCTCTCCGGTGGTCAGCAGCAGCGTCTGTGCATCGCGCGCGCCATCGCGGTATCGCCCGATGTGCTGCTGATGGACGAGCCGTGTTCGGCGCTGGACCCGATCTCCACCCTGGCGATCGAGGACCTGATCACCGAGCTGAAGAAGGAATTCACCATCGTCATCGTCACGCACAATATGCAGCAGGCCGCGCGCGTGAGTGACCAGACCGGCTTCTTCAACCTGGAGGCACAGGGCAAGCCGGGCAAGCTGATCGAGATCGACGATACCGAGAAGATCTTCTCGAACCCGGGCCAGAAGGCGACGGAGGATTACATCTCCGGTCGCTTCGGATAAGAAGCAAAACCAAAAGGCCCGCACTGTGGTGCGGGCTCCTCCGCCTCCCCGCACCTTCAGGCGCCAGACTCATGTGCCCGAACGCGCGGGGAGGCGGCTGGCGGTACGAGCGCATCACGTCAGCCCGTACCCGGCGTTACCCATGTGCTCACGAAATCAGTTGAGCCAGCTGGAAACAAAAGGCCCGCGTGCAGACGCGGGCCTTTTGAGTTTCACAGCTCGGCGTCGGGGTCCGGCGGCAGCTCACCGGTAACAAGGAAGATCACCCGGCGGCCGATCTCCACGGCGTGGTCGGCGAAGCGCTCGTAGTAGCGGCCGAGCAGCGTCACATCGACGGCCGCGGCGACGCCGTACTTCCAGTCGCGATCCATCAGCAACGTGAATAGGTGACGGTGCAGATCGTCCATCGCCTCGTCGTCCTCGTTGAGCTGCGCGGCGCGCTCCGGATCACGGGACTCGAGCACCTCCTTGGCGCCCTCACCCATATTCACCGCGATGCGGCCCATTTCCGCGAAGTAGCCGTTCACCGCCTCGGGCAGGGCGTGGTTGGGGTGGCGGCGCCGGGTCACCTTGGCGACGTGCAGCGCCAGCGCGCCCATCCGGTTGACGTCCTGGACGATCTGGATCGCGCTCACTACCTGCCGCAGATCACCCGCCACCGGCGCCTGCAGCGCAAGCAGGGCAAACGACTTCTCCTCGGCATCGGTGATCATTTCGGCGATCCGGTCGCCTTCGCTGATCACCGACTCAGCCAGAGTGAGATCGGCCTGGAGCAGTGACTGGGTGGCCCGTTCCATCGCCGAACCCGCCAGACCGGCCATCTCGCCCAGCAGGTGGGCAAGGTCGGCCATTTGCTCGTTGTAGATGACACGCATGAAAAGAGACACTAGTGCCAGGTGCTGACCTAGTCACCAACTCTGGGTTAATGGGTGGTGCCGAACGTTAGCGAGGGCGTTGCCCCAGCTCGCGGCGGCACTACTTGCAGGTTTCGTCGGCGGCGTTGACGTGCTCCAGGTCCGAGGGCAGTGTGACCGGTTCCGCACTCGCCACGGTGACCGAGACATTCGAGATCGGATCGCCGACCGGCGTGGGAGTGCGAATGGTCGGGTTGTCGGCGCCGATCACTACCTCGACGATGCCACCGAGACTGTTCGACTGCTCCATCGTCGCCCCGGGCAGGGAACTGGCCACCGTGGCCGCCTCGGCCTCGTGGCCGGGCCCGAAGCGCACCTTGGTGGCGACCTCGGAATTGCCGCCGGAGTAATTGCCGGTGTTGTAGATCTGGAAGCCCTGATTGCCGAGCTTGGTCGCCGCCTTGTTGGCCGCCCCTGCCGTCTCCGACCCGTTGGAGACCAGCAGCGATACCGAACTCGGATCGACCGCGGTCAGCTTCGGCGGCGCCGGCTGGGCCGATGGGATCGAACCGGGGGCCGGGGTCGACTTCTTCTCGCCGGGCAGCGGCTGGTCATCGATGATGGCGCGGAAGATCGCCTTGATATCCGAATCGCGCGGGATCTCGTTGCCGTAGGAGGTGGTGCCCGCGGTCGGGATGGTCAGGAAGGTCACCGCGCCCGCGTCGACCTTCTGCAGCGAGCGGCCCAGGGTCAGCAGGTCGGTCGGTTGCACCTTGTCGACGAAGGTGTGGCTGGTGAATGCGGAGATGAAGCCGTTCAACTTGCCGGGATCGAAGAGCACCCGGCTCGACAGTGCGCCGCGCAGCAGCGAGGCCAGGAAGCGCTGCTGCCGGTTGATCCGGTCGTAGTCGCTGCGTTCCTCGCCGTAGACGTGCCTGGCGCGCACGTAGTTGAGCGCGGTCTCGCCGTTGATGTGCTGATGGCCCGAGTTTCCCAGCACGGTGCCCAGGATGCCGTCGATGATGGGCTTGGGCGTGCAGACATCGACGCCGCCGACCTGATCGACCATCGCCTCGAATCCGGCGAAGTCGATGCCGATGAAGTGTCCGATGCTCAGACCCGTCATCTTGCGGATCACATTGACCAGACACTTCGGTCCGGCGAGCGCGTACACAGCATTGAGCTTGTCGCCCATGGCCGAGGGGAAGACCTCGTTGGTGTATTCGGCCTTGTCGTTGTCCCAGCCGTTGCACTGCGGCCGGGTGACATCGAGGTCACGGGGGAACGAGACCACCACGACGCGCGAACGGTTCTTGGGGATGTTCACCAGCATGACGGTGTCGGCGCGGGAGCCTTCGGCATCGTCCAGAGTCCCGGCACCCACCTGGCCGTTGACGCCCGCGCGGGTGTCGGTGCCGACGAGCAAGTAATTCTCGTCGCCGAGCTGCGCGCCGGAGTCGACCACGTCTTCCGGATGGTCGTCGAGCGCGGAGACCTGGGTGAAGCCATTGGCGGTCGAACGTAGATAGCTCCAACCGCCGCCGGTGACCAGCAGCGCGACCACCGCACAAATTGTCAGGGTGGCCCGGCCCGCGACCTGCAGCCGCTTATTGCGGCGCTGTCGGCTCGCGGC
>NZ_BDBY01000210.1 GCF_001613225.1 Nocardia pseudovaccinii NBRC 100343 | reverse complement strand
CTCGCGGCGAGCCGGGACAAGCCGACACGGGTCGATGCGGCCGCGGTTTTCGGGGCGTCCGGATCGGTGGTCGGCCAGCCGATGGTGCGCTTCTTCGGTCGCGGGGCCTCCTCGACCGGGGGGATCACGTCGGTGACGACCTCGGGCGGCTCTTTTCCGGAAACCGTCGATGCGCGGCGTTTCCCGGTGCGCGCGGTCGTCGGGGTACCCGCGATGTCGTCGACGACCGGGGAGGCCGCGGAACGGCGGGTGGCGTCGGCCTTGGCGGCTGGAGTGGCCGTCGTACGGGCGTCGGTCTTGCGTCCGGCTGGGGTGCTCGAGGTGCGCGGTGCTTCGGTATTGCGTGCAGCCGGGGTGCTCGAGGTGCGGGGCGCGTCGCCTTTGCGTCCAGCGGGCATCGCGGATGTGCGCGGCGGTGCGTCGGTCTTGCGTCCGGCCGCCGGGGTAGCCGATGTGCGGGGTGCGTCGGCACCGCGTCCGGCTGGCATGGCTGATGTGCGGGGCGGCGCGTCCGCTTGGCGCGCGGAGGGAGCGCTCGATTTGCGCGGCGGGGCATCGGCTTGGCGGGCGGCGGACTCCGGCGGCTTCGGGGCAGCCCGGTTCGCGTGCGTGGGCGGTGCGTCCGGGGTCGCGGACCGGCGTCTGCGCCCGCTGCGTTCGTTGTCGACCTTCTGGACCAGGTCCTGAACCGTCAGCGGTGCCGAGCCGGAATCGGGATCGTTATGTCGGGCTCTCCTGGACGACCGTGCACCGTCGCGTTCGGTGTAATCCGCCGTGGGATAGCGCTCCCACGGGGCGCGACCTCCGGGCCGTGGCGACTGCCCGTGCCGATCGTCACCCACCAACGAACCTCGCTTTTCGTCTCCGCTGCCGTTTCGGCCGCTTTCGACCCGCATGACCGATTCCGCCAATGATAACGATTCCGCCACGGCGAGCCAGCCCAGTGCGAAATCGACGGGCCGAGGTTGTCTTGCACATTTGGATATGTGCTGGTCGGAGAGTTTTTTACGATCGGGTGAAAGTGTGATTGCACGTACAAGTCGCGTGCCGGTCGCTCGAAACGATCAGCCGCCGCTGTGCATCAGATCCGCGCCCGCGGGGACGGCCGGATCGTCGGGATCGTCGAGCCAACCGTGCGGCAGGGCAACCTTGCCCGGCGAACCCTGACGGCCGCGCGGTCCCTCGGCATCGCGGGGGAACGGCGCGGTCGGGTCGAGTTCGCCGATGAGGTCCTGCAATTGGGTGAGACTCGACACAGTCGCGAAGGAGCGGCGCAGGTCCGCACCGACCGGAAAGCCCATCAGATACCAGGCCATATGCTTGCGCAGATCGCGCATGGCCTTGTCCTCGCCGAGATGTTCGGCGAGCAGCGCCCCGTGCCGGTACAGCACCTCGCCGACGCGGCCTAGGTTCGGCGCCTCGGGCAGTGCTTCGCCGCGCAGTGCCGCCTGCAATTCGGCGAACAGCCACGGGCGACCGAGGCAGCCGCGGCCGACAACGACTCCGTCGCAACCGGTTTCGTCCATCATGCGCACCGCGTCGGCGGCGGAGAAGATATCGCCGTTGCCGAGCACTGGAATCGTCGTGACGGCCTCCTTGAGCCGCGCGATCTTCGTCCAGTCGGCCTGGCCCGAATACCGCTGTGCGGCGGTGCGGGCGTGCAGTGCGACGGCCTTGGCGCCCTCGGCCTCGGCAATGCGGCCCGCGTCCAAGTAGGTGAGGTGGTCGTCATCGATACCGATGCGGAACTTCACCGTCACCGGAACACCGGCCGGTTCGGCGCCGGAAACCATCGCCTTGACGATCTTGCTGAACAGCGCGCGCTTGTACGGCAGTGCCGCGCCGCCACCCAGCCGAGTGACCTTCGGGACGGGGCAGCCGAGGTTCAGATCGATGTGATCGGCCCAGCCCTCGCCGACGATGATTCGCACGGCCTCGCCGAGTGTGGCCGGATCCACACCGTAGAGCTGCATCGAGCGCGGATGCTCGTCCTCGTCGAAGGACATCATGTGCAGCGTCTTCTCATTGCGCTCGACCACCGCCCGCGCGGTGATCATCTCGCACACATAGATCGAAGTGGAGCTGCCGAACTCCCGGCACAGCTTCCGAAACGCCAGGTTGGTGATGCCCGCCATCGGCGCGAGCACCACCGCCGGATCGACCGGATACGGCCCGATCCGCAGCGTGCTCTTGGCTTCGGCAGTAATCGTCACGCCCACCAGTGTCTCATCCGGACGAACCAGTGCCGATATCACCGCTGTTCGATGTGCACTGGCGCACGCCCTGGGTTACGGCAGCGGTAGTTGTGCTCGACGATCGGAGCGCCCGACGCTTCGGCCACGGGCCGATCGAACGGGGCCGAGACGGCTTCGGAGTTCTTCGGCAAAATAACGATTGTCGCGACCTGCCCCATTTCCGGCCGGATTGTGTGAACTCAGCCGAATACGAAGTCGAGCACTACTCTCGATAATCGGCATACCGACCGGCGCCGGTCCGAACCCGACGCTGTTCCTTGCCTGTGGTAATTCAGCTGGACCGATATTCCTATGATTGGAGTTGCTCAGATCATGATGATCAGCGGCAAATTGAGCGGCGCGATGCGGGGTGTTCGAGAAAGCCTGTCCCGCCTATTCAGTAAAAGTGCCGAGAGCGACTCCGGAAATATCCGTGATGTCAGTCGCCCGGCGGGCGAAACCGCTCGAAACCATGAAACATCCGACCGCGAGGGCGAACAGTCGGTGAACTCGCAAGATTTCTCGCATGATATGGCGGATGCGCCGATCGCAACAACAGGAATATCTACATCCGAGTATGTGTCGCGCGGCAGTAATATCGTCGACGATCTCGACTACCGTTCGATCCACACTTTGGTGGAAACCAGGCGTGACGATCCGTACCTGAGTGCGGCGGAGCGAGAGGCCGCTTCGTCCGACGGTGATTCGGCGTTGGGAGCGATCTGCCGCAGTCAGGGGTTCGACGATTTGCCGACCGTGGTGGAGCGGGAAGGCGTCGACGCGGTCATCGATGCGGGCGGGCACGAGTTCTTCCGGGGACTGACCGACCGCAGCTACGCCGAACAGTTCAAACACGGGTCATACTTTCCCGGTAGTGCGTCACATGTTCTCGACACCGGCAACGGAACATATGTGTCGACCGCCAGGTCCGATGCATTGTATTACGCTGGTAATAACGAGGATGCGGTCGTTCGAATGGCATTGCGTCCGGGTTCGCGAACCATCGAGTTCCGAGATTTACACGAAGAACATCAAGCGGCGCTCAGCCGGATAAGCGACGAGGCCGGGTGGCTTCGGGGAACTATCCGGATCACGGAAAATCCATCACCGGAAATGATAAGGCGAAGCGAAGAGTTGGAAGCAAAGCTACAGGTGCTGGCCGATCCCGGACGTTACGCTGCCGCCAGGGGCTACCAAGCGTACGACACGGGTCGTACCGGCTTCGATCACGTCGGCAATTATTGGGTTGTCCTCGATCGCACGGCGCTGGTCGTTCAGCGATGACATAATTCGTCCTTGATTTCGGACCGGTGGGTGTAATTTGGTTGAACCGGAACGATTCGAGGACTATGGGTGGCATTCGAGATACCGCATGAGGTGGCGATGTTCCTGAACTTCCTCGGTGTTCCGTATCCGGACATCGATGAGGATCAGGTTCGCGAGCTCGCCGGGCAGGTGCGTGCCTTCGCCACGAGCGTTGCCAGCACCCACGAGTCGGCCACCGCGGCGGTACGGGACATGGGCTCGGTCTATTCGGGTTACTCCTACGATCAACTGGTTGCGGCCTGGGCGCGGATGAGCGTCGGCCACACGGAGGCTCTCGATCAGGCGTGTCGAACGGTGGCGAAGGCGCTGGATGTCGCGGCGGATGTCATCACCGTGGTGAAAGCGGTGGTGCTGGCCGAGGTTGCCGCGCTTGCCGCGGGTTATACGGCTTTGATGGCATCGATGGTGGTGACTGCGGGATGGTCGGCAGCGCTCACCACCGCGTTTCGGGCGGCCGCGAGCAGACTGCTGAGTGCGATGGAGCAGATGCTGATCTCCTACATTGCCATCGAGGTGATCAGCAGGGCGATGGGACCGCTCGCAGACACCATCGAGCGCAAGATCAACGGGTTCGTCTACGACGCCGCACGTGAGGTACTCGGCGTGCCGTCGCCGAATTCGTCTGCGCAGCCATTGCATATCGATCCGAACGAGGTGATGCGCTACGCCGACCTGCTCGACAACTACGCCGACGATATTCGTGAGCATGCGGCAAGGTTCGTGGAAAATGTTGCCGGACTGGACTTCACAACCGCGAACCCGATCAGCGAACCAATCGCTGTGGATCAGCGCGGCGCGCCCGGATCACCCAGTGGCGCATCGGGTTCCGTGGGACGGCACGATGTGCGCCCGCCAGCAGTGCCTGAGTTGCCCCGTGAGTTCGCCTCGCCCCGAGCCCCGAAGGCCGGGACCACGGGCACGAATGGCGCAGGTGCGGCCGAGCGTCACGAGTATCGTTCGGCAGCGCCCGGATCTCTCGGGGAACGCATGCCCCAGCCGGGCGGGCCCGGGCGCTTGGCCGCCGCTTCGCCCGCGCACCCGGACGCCGACGAAGCGGGCGGTCGAACCGAGCCGCAGCATTCCGCGCTCGACCGTCCGGCCGTGTGGTATTCGGCTGCGGCCGCTGACGGTTCGTCTCCGGTTCGGGCCGAACCGAAGTCCGAGCCGGAGACGGCCCAGACGGTGCATGCGCACTCGAGTGGTTCGCCCGCAGCTTCGGACAACGTTGTGCGGGACGACAAACCCGTTCAGCACCTACCTGCTTCGGCCGTGTCGAACCCGCCGGGCACCGCCCCTTCCTCCGGGGCCGATCCTGTGGTCGGCGATCCGCGACGGCGCACTGGACCCGAGGCGCCCCAATTCACCCCAGGGAAATCGGTATTGTCAACGCCCTGGGACCGTTCCGGACCGACGGGCAGCCAAGCTCGATCGCCAGCGAGTACGCCGCGGCGCCGCGGCGCTCGGCGCCGCCCCACTCGCCAGGCGGCGAAGGAGGCGACGGCTCGGACTCCATGGTCGGGCAAGACCGAGCGCTCCGCCGCCCAGTCCACACCGGATCAGGCCAATTCCGCCGCGCCCAAGGTGTTCGCTCCGGCTCCTGCGCCAGCCCGGAGTAGCGAATCGCCTGATCGTCGCACCGAGTCGGAACAGGCCGCCCCGGACGCGGCGCAGCGGGGGAGCGAGTCGGCACCCCCGGGAAAGAGTTCCTGACAAAATCCGCGGTGCCCGCGAGGATCCTGCCGAGGCCGATCGCCCCGGCGAATCGCCTCGACTTCGGCGGAGACTGCCAGACATGGGGGACGTAGACAATCGTGGGTTGCCGGTCCGGGGGGCCGACCATGGTCGCGCAGTTCCGGTCCCGAGCGGGCTATTGGTCGCGGAGTCTGCGGTGGTAGATCTCCCGCACGGCCGGGTCGGGTTGCGCGTAAGCCGTTGTCGCGCCGGTGAATTCGGCGACGCCCAGCTGTGCGCGGTAGGGTAGCAGTTGCGCTGATTTGATGATGGCCGCGAGTCGGCGTGGCACGGTCACCAGCGGTTTGCGCTGCTTTACCGATTTCACGATGGCCTGCGCGACATCCTCCGGATCCACCGTGGTCAGCGGCGTAATCCAAGTCGGCATATTGGCGCCTGCCGACAGTTCGGTGCGCACGATGCCCGGCAGCACCGCGCCGACGTGCACGCCGTGCTCCTTCATCTCCAGATGCAGCGCCGAGGTGAAACCGACCACCGCGTGCTTGGTCGCGCAATAGGTGGCCAGGCCCGGAAAGCCCTGTGTCCCAGCCAAAGACGCGATATTGATCACATGTCCGCTGCCGCGGTCCATGAATCGCCGGACGGCCAGACGCGAGCCGTGGATCACGCCGTTGAGGTTGATAGCGATGATCCGCTGGGTCATCGCTTCGTCCTCGTCGGCGAACAACCCGGTCGGCATGATGCCCGCGTTGTTGACCAGCACATCCAGCGGGCCGAGCGCGCTGTCCACGCTGTCGAGGAAGGCGGCGAAGGAGGCCTTGTCCGTGACGTTCAGCGGCAGGCCGACGATCTTGGCATCCGGATCGGCGCCCAACTCCGCCGCCGTCTTGGCGACCAGTTCGACATCGATGTCACCGATCGCGACGGCGGCGCCCGCCCCCAGGAATGCCTCCGCGGTGGCCCGTCCGATCCCGCGTGCGCCGCCGGTGATCGCGACGACCTTGCCGCCGAGCGTGGCCTCGCCCTTGTTCCTCATGTCCCGGGCCTCCTGTGAACGGATATCGGATATTCCCCCAGTGTCGAGGTTCCCGGCCGAATCGTCGGCGGTTTGCGCCGATACGTAGCCTGTTACTCACGGGTATCGCCCGTGACCACCACACTCATCGGAGAGGGCCAATGACGGAACGGATCGAAGGCGCGGGATCGGGTGCGGACCGTCACTCCGGCGTGGAGCCGGGCAAGGCGACCGAGTCGAAGGCGTCCGATACGCGGGCGGGCACGTCCGGGCAGCCGTCGGACCGGCAGCCGGGCACCCTGTCGATTCGCGTATCCACCGTGGTCGTCGGCGCGGTAATCGGCGCATTGGTAATCGCGGTCGCCGTGCTGGGCGGGTTACTCGTCTCGGCCCGCGGTGATCTTGCCGATCGAAACGATCGGGAAGCCGCGGATAAGCGGGCCGAGCAGGTGGCCACCGAATACGCGGTCGGCGCGGCCACCGTCAATTACCAGGACATCCCGTCATGGGTGGCCAAGCTGAAGGCGAATACAGTTCCGCAGCTGGCGAATAAGTTCGACGCGACCGCGCCCAAGCTCGAACAGATTCTGGTTCCGTTGAAGTGGACCTCCACCGCCGCGCCGATTACCGCAAAGGTGATGTCGGAGCAAGGCGGTATCTACAAAGTCGATGTGTTCGTGAATGTGAGTTCGACGAATGCGCAGAGTCCGGAAGGCGCGCAGACAACGGTGACCTACAACGTCACGCTGGATAAGAACTCGGATTGGAAGATCACCGATGTGGGCGGTGTCGACGGCGCACTGCCGGTGAAGTAGCGCCGCAAGGACTTTCGGCGGTTGAAGCTATAAGTTCGCCACTGAGATCGACGTTGCCGAAAATAAACGCGCCGCCGCCGGAGAAATCCGGCGGCGGCGCGTTTACGTTTGCGGTGGAGATCAGCCGACGGCGACCGCGGCGAGCTCACGCTTCTTCGCCTCGCGAGCGAGCATGCGGTCGCGCTGCTCTTCGAACTTGACGACGTCCTGACTCAGCTTCTCCAGGAACAGCCCGAGCCGTTCGCGCACGGCCTCGCCGCGTGCGGTGAAATCGGTGCGTTCGAAGATGTTCCACTTCTTCAGCACGGGCTGCACCACCTCTTCGAGGTGCTGGCGCAGATCGTAGATGCCGTGCTTGGCCATCAGTACGCCGTTGCGGCGGAAGTTGGGCATCCCGGCGCCGGGCATCTGGAAGTTCTCCAGAATCAGCGTGATCGCCTCGAGCGCCTGGTCGGGGGACAGATCCAGGGCCGCGCCGCACATGTTGCGGTAGAAGATCATATGTAGGTTCTCGTCGGCGGCGACGCGCTGCAGCATGCGGTCGGCGATCGGGTCGTCGCAGACTCGACCGGTATTGCGGTGGCTGACCCGAGTGGCCAACTCCTGGAAGGTCACGTACGCGACCGAGTGCAGGAAGCCCGCATCGGCCTCGGTCGGCGAAGCGAATCCGTTGGTCATGTGGATCATGCGCGCCTCTTCGAGCGCCACGGGATCGACGCCACGAGTAACCACGAGGTAGTCGCGCATGACGATGCCGTGGCGGTTCTCCTCGGCGGTCCAGCGACCCACCCAGGTGCCCCAGGCGCCGTCCTGCGAGAAGTTCTCGGCGATCTCGCGGTGGTAGGAGGGCAGATTGTCTTCGGTGAGCAGGTTCGTGATCATGGCCGCCTTCGCGACTTCGTTCAGTCGGGACTGCTCAGGGTCCCAGTCCACCCCGCCGAGTGCCGCGAAGTTGCGGCCCTCGTCCCACGGGACGTAGTCGTGCGGATGCCATTCCTTTGCCAGGGAGAGGTGCCGGTTGACGTTTTCTTCGGCAACCGGCTCCAACTCCGTGAGCAGCTCGAGTTGAGTCAGATCCCTTGCCATATACAAGCCCTTCATGTGTGTGCGCTCTTGCTGGTCAGTCCCCCGGGTAGACCGTGTGCCGATGCGGCCATACCTTACGGCACCGTAGGTGTGATGCGAAACGCATCTGGCTGACAAATGAGACCTCGTGATAGAGGTCATATGCCGACGTCGGCGTTCGACAACCACACCGAGTGTAGGGGCTCGGCCCGCAGCAAGGGGTTTATCGCTACGGGCCGAGAGTCGTTAGCCCAGCGTGCCGTAACACACAAAGCCGCTGGTGTCGCCGCTGCGATCGTTCCGCTTCACCGCCGAAAAGTCCGCCCGAGTGCACCACCTGTGTTCTCGGCCAATGCTTCTCCGATCGCGCCGCCGATGCCGACACTCTTGCCCCTGCTGCCGGGCAGACCGCGAAGTATGTGTCCGATGCCGTCGCCGGACCGCGTCTGTGGTGCGCGCCACTGCCCGGGTGCTCGGGCGGATAGCCCATCGCGATCGGAGCCACGGCATCGGTGACCAGATCATTGCCGCTGGTGCCCTCATGCACGCCGGGGCCGATCCAGCGCGCCGACCAACGAGCCGCGCCCTCGGCTCGGTCGCGCTGGGCGGCAATCAACCGAGCAAAGCGGCCTCTATCGCCCTCGTATCGGTGGCAGCTGCCCAATAGGAATCTGGGAGGGGCAAATCGTCCAGCGAAGTCCATCTGTTGCCGAGGCGCGCCTTCGGGTGTGCGGGCGCGGCCCACGGCATGGAAAGCTCACCGCGGAATGTGGTGTTTCATGGCCGCGGCCGATGCGCGTCGCGACTGCGCGCGGTCTGGAATATGACTCAGGCGTCCGGTATGGAAACCGGACGCCTGAGAAGGTGCCCCCAGTAGGGCTCGAACCTACGACCTGCGGATTAAAAGTCCGTAGCTCTACCAACTGAGCTATAGGGGCGCGGATGGACAGTGTAGTGGGCCGGGCGCGGATCGGGTAACCGGGGGCGGGGCGCGTCGGTTGGGGGCGTGGATCGGTTCGCTCGGGGTTGCCGAGTGCCGCTGCCGAGTCGTGCTGGTGCACCGGGTAACACGATGCGTGCGGGTAGCGATGCTGCCGGTAAACAATTGGTACCCAGCTTTGTTCATTCCTGCCGAGCCGGGCTACCATCCAATCATGTTGCGTACCAATGTCTTTGGATTTGCGGGGGGTGTAGGGCCAGCGCGCGGGGGGACGCAGCGAGGTGACTGGCCGGTGTCGCGCGGTCGGCGCCGCGGCGACGGGGCCGCTGGTCGACTCGGGTGAACAGTGCTGCGACGCTGTCGAATTCGGAAATCCGAGGCATCACTTTGCTCGATTGCGTGAAGTTTGCTGTAACAGATATCCGGATGTTTCGGCCGCTGGAGTCTTCGGTTTGCCGCGTGTCGGATGGTGTTTCCGGGTACGGTGACGACTTGGTGAATTACGGAAGAATCGCCGACTTACCCGGCGATCCGAAATTCGGCTTATCGTTGGTGTGCCCGAACGTGTCGCGGCCGGTTCGACCGATCGCGACTTCCTACGAGTCGACGCCGGGGGAGGCAGATCCGAGACGAAGTAATGCCCAGGTGCGCACCCCCTGCGGCGCACCTGGGCAGGAAAACTATACCAGCTGGTGTGTTTCAGGATTTTCGCAAGTTTTCGTACCGAAAGATTGAAACGGGGCGAAATCCCGGTTTGAAGTATTGATAAAACTCATAACTTCGCGCCAAGGGTCCGTTCCTTTGGGGGCACCGATTGGCGACGAGTAGGCTTCGGAGGCGTTTCGAGCATGGCACGGCAGCAAGAGCGGGCCCGCCGGACACGCGCGGCGATAATCAGGTCCGCCGCCGTTGAGTTCGGGAAGAGCGGCTATGCCGCTGCATCGCTCAACCGCATTTTGGAAGGTTCACGCGCCACCAAGGGCGCCATGTACTTTCATTTCGATTCCAAGGAAGATCTCGCACGCGCGGTACTCGAGACCGCGGTCGACCGATACCGCACATCGGCCGAGCGTTGGCTTGCCAGAACGGATCTCGGTCCACTCGACGTCCTGCACGGGATGGTCGACGAGGTGGCATTGCGACTCGAGCACGACATCATCGTGCAGGCCGAGTTCCGGTTGATCATCGAGCCGGACTTCTATCGCGATGTGCAGACCGGCGGCGGTCGAATACTCGGCCGCGCCACCAGAGCACTCGCGGTCCGCGCCATCGATCAGGGCCAGCTGCGCGCCGACGCGGACCCGGACCGCTTCACCCGCACCATCTCTGCCGCCCTCGCCGGCCAGCGCTATCTGATCGACATCCTCGGCAGCGGGGTCGATCTGCGGACCCGGTTCCAGGAGGCGCTCGAGGTCGTGGTCGAGGCGATGGCCACCCCGGAGT
This sequence comes from Nocardia pseudovaccinii NBRC 100343, assembly GCF_001613225.1. Lineage (GTDB taxonomy): Bacteria > Actinomycetota > Actinomycetes > Mycobacteriales > Mycobacteriaceae > Nocardia > Nocardia pseudovaccinii. The sequence goes on along the minus strand of NZ_BDBY01000210.1, from coordinate 28,643 downwards.
GGGCGGAGAAGTTCCGCAACGACGGCTGGCGGGCGCAAGCTCGACTCGAAGAGCTCGGTTTGGGAGCCTGAACAGCCGATTTGGGAAACGCGGCCGATCTGTCATAAGCTATCCCAGCTCCCAACGGACAGCCGTTGAAGCCGGTCCGGAGAAATCCGGGGCGAGCCCCCTTCGTCTAGCGGCCTAGGACGCCGCCCTTTCAAGGCGGTAGCGCGGGTTCGAATCCCGTAGGGGGTACGGTCTTCGGATCGTTGGAAGCAACGCAAGGCCCTGTGGCGCAGTTGGTTAGCGCGCCGCCCTGTCACGGCGGAGGTCGCGGGTTCGAGTCCCGTCAGGGTCGCAAAATAAGCGCCGGAGCAATCCGGCGTTTCGCGTATGGCATTCACTACGGGTGCCTGCGGCCAGGTAGCTCAGTTGGTACGAGCGTCCGCCTGAAAAGCGGAAGGTCGCCGGTTCGATCCCGGCCCTGGCCACCAAATCCCCTCGACATATCACCAGGTCGGGGGGATTTTTTAGGTGTTGGCCCGGTTATCGAAATCGACCGAAGTGACGAATGTCCCGGCGCGCATCGGTGTCCGGTGCGTATGTTGGAGCCTGCAATCAGGGGGTGAGCTTCGTCGGCTGCGGCGGACGGGCGTACTCCGAAACACATCAGGCAAGTGAAGCAGGTGTCGAGCAGAACCGTAGGACTGCGATTCGAGGAGGAAATCTCATGCGATTCGTCAAGACCGGTGTTCTCGCTGTAGCGCTGGCCGGTGCCCTCATGACCGGGGCCGGTATCGCGCACGCCGACGAAAGTATCAGCGTGGACGCCAAGTTGCTCGGCTGCGCGATGCAGGCCGGGATCAGCGCATCCGACCTGACGGAGGCCAATATCGGCCGCTCCATCACTGTCTCCGATGAGGTTGCCGCCCAGCTCAGGGCGAATGGTTGCCTCTGATCTGTCCCACCGGTCGTCCTGGCCGTCACAAGCCAGGACGACCGGTTTTTCGACCGTGCCGCACCGGTGCCCACAAGGAGACGGATCTTGGGGGCGGGGGTGAAATCGGGGGTCTGTTGATCATGGTGGTGGGATGCTGGGGGGATGGCGGAGAAGTGGTACTACTGCTTGAAGCATCAGCGGGCCGAGAATGGGAAGCAGTGTTGGTTCCGGGATCGGATGGGGCCGTATCCGGATCGGGCTACTGCCGAGCGGGCATTGGAGATCGTGCATGCGCGCAATGCTCGTGAGGATGCCCGGGATCGGGATTGGCGCGATGGGGAGAAGTGAGGGCGCGCCAGGGGTGGTGTGCGGCAACTGATTTCGACGTGAATCCAGGGGTGGTCGGCGGGGTGGGAGACGCGATTTGCGAGGTAGTCGGCATGTCGCGGGTATTCGGGTGGCGGCGGGAGCGTGCGGGCGCTCAGGTGGTCTTCAGTTCGATCAAGTACGGTTCTTGGCAATCAGACGAGTGCTCCGGGTCCTGTCGTGGGTCTGCGGGCTGGAACAGGTGAGCAGGGAGGGCGACCCTTGAGGGTTACCGTTGTTGTGCCGACCTACAACGAGCGGGAGAATCTGCCGGTTGCGGTGGAGCGGCTGACGGCGCTGCCGGTGCCCGATCTACATGTGCTCGTGGTGGATGACAATTCGCCGGACGGGACCGGTGAGATCGCCGACAAGCTGGCGGCCGAGCTGCCGAATGTCGTCGGCGTACTGCACCGCACCGAGAAGAACGGATTGGGTCGCGCCTATGTGGCCGGGATCACCCGGGCACTGGACGAGGGCGCCGATGTGGTGATCCAGATGGACGCCGACCTGTCGCATCCCGCTGAGGTCATTCCGGCGATGCTGGAGAAGCTGGACACCACCGATGCCGGTGTCGTGCTCGGGTCCCGCTATGTGCCCGGCGGGTCCACCGCCGAGGAGTGGAAGTGGTACCGCAAGGCGCTGTCCGCCTGGGCCAACTTCTATGTGAACCTGATCCTGCGTCTCAGCGTCAAGGATGCCACTGCCGGGTTCAAGGCATGGAAGGCCGACACGTTGCGCGCCATCGACGTGGCCTCGATTCGCAGCAACGGGTATTCGTTCCAGGTCGAGATGAACTACCGCACCGTCAAGAAGGGCATCACGATCGCGGAGGTACCGATCCGGTTCGAGGAGCGCACCCTCGGCGCCTCCAAGATGAGCCTCAAGGTGCAACTGGAATCCGCGCTGATGCCGTGGAAGCTGCTGTTCGGGCGCTCGGTCTGACACACCCGGCGACGACCGGGTACCCCGTCACCAGGTAACGGGGGATCCGTCTGTCAACCGGGCACCGAGCCCACCAACTAACTGGGCACCCATTGGCCTGCCGGGCACCCCGTCTGCCATTTCACCGGGCATCCGTCCGCCAGCCGGGTATCCGTGGCTGCCGCCGCTCAACTTCACCGCAGCGGAAGCGGTCGCACTCGCCGTGGCTTTGCGTGCGGCGAGGCGACGCCCTTCGACCAGGCCGGGCGCAGCGCGTTGCGCAAGATTCTTCGGGGTGATGTCGGAGCACGATGCGGCCCCCGCGCGCGACTTCGCTGCGCGGATTCGGTTGCGCTGACCGGGTATCGGTCCGCCGACTGGGTATCCGTTGCTGCCGCCGCTCAACTTCACCGCAGCGGAAGCGGTCGCACTCGCCGTGGCTTTTGCGTGCGGCGAGGCGACGCCCTTCGACCAGGCCGGGCGCAGCGCGTTGCGCAAGATTGTTCGGGGTGATGTCGGAGCGCAATGCAGCTGCCGCGCGCGACCTCGCCGCGCAGGTTCGGTTGCGCCGAATGGGCATCCGTCCGCCGACTGGATATCCCGTCCGTCGACCGGGTATCCGACCGCCAGCCGGGTATCCGTCCGACCGGGCATCGGTCCACCGACCGGGTATCCGTCCGCCGACCGGGCATCCGGTAAAGGGAGCTCCGGCGTACGAGATGCACGGTGTGAAGGTCCCGGCGGCATCACCGGTCCGGCGACGGCCAGTTCAGCAGGGTATCGGTGTACAGCTGACGGACGGCTTCGACGTTGTCGTCCATATCGTTCGTGTCCCAGCTGCCGACGTCGATCGGGTCGAGGATGGCCACGTCGATGGTGCCCCTGCGCGCGACCATCGAGTTGCGCCAGTTGATTTCACCCGCATTGCGGATCACCACCGGGATCACCGGCACCCCGGCCTGGATCGCGATGTGGAAAGCGCCCTTCTTGAACGGGCCGATGCGCGGCGTATACGACCGGGTGCCTTCGGGTGCGACCGCGATCGACAGCCCGCCGCGCAGCGTATGCACCACCGGCGCCAGCGCCGCCTTGGCCTGCGTGGTGTTGGCACGATCGATGAAGGTGACCCCGACGAACCGCATCAGCGGACCGAAGATCGGATTCTTCGTCAGCTCCTTCTTGCCGATTCCGGTGACCCCGCCTTCGAGCACTTTGGGCACGATGATCACGTCGAACTGGCTCTGATGGTTGAACAGGAACACGGCGGGTCTCGGCGCGCGGGCGTTTTCCGCACCGCTGACCCGCAGCCGGATACCGGTCGCGGCGAGCGTGACACCGGTTCCGTAGGCCATCAGCGCATCGGCCATCTTCCTGCGCTGACGCGTGTGGGACTTGCTCAGCACGCCGAGCAGTGCTCCGGCCAGTAGCCCGGCGAATCCGGCGACAGTGCGCACATAGTCGATCGGGCGGGGTGGTTGGCGTGGACGGAACGTCAGTATCGGCCAATTCTGTTCGGCGGCAGCGGCACCGAGCTTTCGCTCGGGATTCACCGCCACCGGATGCCTGACCACCGAGAGCAGCGGCAGATCGGCGATGCTGTCCGCGTAGACGTAGCTGCGGCCGATATCCAGCCCATGCGCGGCGGCGAACTCGCGAACCGCATCGGCCTTGCCATTGCGCCACAGGGTTTTTCCGTCGGCGTAACCGGTGAGCACGCCATCGGTGGTCGCCATCCGGGTGTACAGGACGTGTTCGATACCGAGTTCGGCCGCGGCGGGTTCGACCTGGAATCGGGTCAGCGCGGTCGCGAGCACCACGGTGTGACCGGCGGCCTCGTGCGTCCGGATCAACTGCCACGCTTCGGGATACAGGTGCCCGTAGATCTTTCTCCGGAACAGCAGTGTGCCCAACTCGTCCAGCTCGTCTTCGGGCTGCTCGGCGAGTACCCGCATGGCCCGCTGCAGGAACCGGCTGTATTCGCCGTCGGTGAGCCCGTTGCGGATGCTGCCGAGCAGGGTGTCCGCGGTAATTCGGCTCTTATCGCGCCGGAATGTCCACCGCGACAGCGGCCCGAAACCATCCACAACGGCGGCGAAGTCGAAGACCGCGGCGACTTCCGGCCCCTGCGGCCCGGACCGGATCGCGGCGATGGCCGCCGCGAGATCCGTTGGGGCCGCGGGGCGCTGTTCGACCATCAGGCCCCCCGTACGGGGATATTGGACGGATCCAGCGCGGCGGCCTGCGAGATCCGAGCCGCGATAACGCGCAGCTGGTCGGCGAATTCGTTTCTACGCCGGGCCAATTCGGCCCTGCGCTTGGCCGAGTCATGACTGACGCGGGTCAACAACCCGTGGTTGTCCGCGAGTTTGAGTGCGCTGGAGAACAATTCGGTGGAGACCGATTCCGGACTGTGCAGTCGCTGCTGCAGCAGCATCTGCTTACCGACCGCGACGCATTCGTCGATGAACTCCTTGCGATCGATCTCTTCGGCGCTGTCGTGTGCCGCCAGCCGTTCGGCCACCACGAGCTGCGCGTCGGTGAATGCGCGAAGAGCGCGGTGCGCCATCATGAATCCGGATGCGGTGAGTTTGTGCAGAACTTCCTCGCCGAGGGTGTCCGCCGCGGTGTGCTGGTGCCAATCCGGGTCCACCAGCAGCATTTCCGCGGTCATCTGCGCCGAGAACTCGGCCCGCTCCGGGAAGAAGAATTCGAACTTCAGCAGATCGCGCAGTCGGAAGGCCTCGTCCCAGCCTGCCCGCAGCTGATCCGGCGCCTGCATCTCCAAGACGGACAGGATCGACAATTCGAGAATGGCGCGGTTGATGAACCAGTGCACCGCGCTATTGCGATAGAACGCGGCCTCCAGATGCGCACCCGATTCGATCGAGTACACCGGTTCCAGCCCACCGCGGTACACCGTCACGACCTTGGCCAGCGACAGCTGCTCCAGCACCACCGCGAGACTCTGCTCATCGCGCAGCGCCGCCAGTTCGCCGTGCGGCAGCTCGCGCTTCTCGATGTACCGCAGCACCGGGGCCAGCACGGTACGGACCTCGCCGAGGGTGAGCGCGCGCTCGTGCACACCGAGCAGCGCCAGGGTGACCAGCGCGTTGACGGTGATCGGGGTGACCCTGTTGATACCGTCGGCGACCTCGAAGGCCAACCGCTGCACGGCCTTTCGCTCCAGTTCGGCGACCTCCGCCGACTCGATGACATTGCTCGGCTCGGTCCCCGCCGGTTCGGTGCGGTGCAGCGGAATGATGGTCGGCGTCGGAACGAGCGGATCCCCATATGCGGCAAGGCGATCGCGCGCCGACAGCGGTTCGCCGAATCGCACGTAGACGTGTCCGGCCGAATGCTGTTGGCTGCGTATATAACGCGCCATCCAGGCCAGGCCCTCCGGCTTCTTCTTCCCGCCCACCTGTTCGGTGGCGATGGCGCCGAGTTCGTTCAGCCGCTCATAGGTGATCGATACCGGGACGAGCAGCACATCGTCGATCCGATTCGAACGGACCGCGGAGGCAAGGTAATTCAGCAGTCCATAGCGCGGCGGGCGCAGCTTGCCGGTGCGGGTGCGGCCGCCCTCGAAGTACCACTCCATATTGAATCGCTTGGCCAGCAGGTAGGCGAAGTACTCCTCGACAACCGCCTTGTAGACCTCGTCGTCTCCGAAGCTGCGCCGGATGAAGACCGTGCCGGTGCGCCGGGCGATCGGACCCATCGGCCAGAAGCTCAGATTCGCGCCGCCGATCACATGATTCGGTGGAAAGTCATTGCGGGCCAGCACATCACCGAGTACGAACGCATCGACATAGGACCGGTGCGAGGGCAGGAAGACCAGCGGATGGTTGCGGTTCAACGCGCGCAGCCCGTCCAGGCCGGAGTCGTCGGAGTCGACCTTCCAGGTCGAGGCGTGGATCGGGCGCATTGCCTGAGTGAACAGGTCCGAGACCAGCCTGCTCTGGGCGGCGACGAGTTCGTTGAGCGCCTTCTCGGCCCGCCGGTACACCTCGTGCGGACTCGTACCGAGCTGATCGGCGATGAGTTCGAGCCTGCGCAGGAAGTCAGGGGAGTCGAGGATCTCCTCGGCCACCAGCCGCGGCACCTTGTACCGGTCACCGATGACGGATCGTTCGGCACGTTCCAGGGCGACCACCGCGGCGCGCACGATGGCGCGCGCGAACGGCTCGGCGGAGCCCTTCGTTAGCAGCGCCGCGGCCTCCGGATTATTGGCGCGCAATTCGCTGAGCAGAGCGGGCTGTCCGGTGAGCACCACGTGGCGGTCCGGTGATTTGCCGACCAACCGGCGTTGCGCGAGTCGGTTCGGCTTGCGCGGATTCGTCAGCAGGGCCAGGTCGGCGAAGGTGATGCGGCGGACCCCGTCGCGCTCGGGCGGGAGCCACAGCACCCGGATCGGCACCACCAGCGGATCGTCGCGCCGTCCGACCAGTCGATCGCCGATCGCATCCGCATCCAGATCCAACTGGGTGATCGGTGCGTCGACACCGAGTTCGTGCTTCAGTCCGCCGTCGGCCAGCCAGGCACCGACGAGTTCGCGTTCCACGCCGGAGCTCGCATCGATCAGTGCCACCACCGAATCGGGGGCTGCCGCTCGAGCTGGAGCGGGTGAATCCCCGCGGTGATCGATCATGACTCCTATTGAAGCCCGCCAGTGGATTCCGCGCAGGAACTCCGGCGGGCGAGTTCGGCTTCGGATATCGACACGGCGTTTGCGATCGCGGCCGATCGCGATGGCGAACTAGGCTGCGCGCATGGATTGGGCGTTACGCGCGTGCGGCTGGCACGGCCACTACACCTATGCGCCGGACGAGCAGGATCTGGCGGAGCGGCTGCATGTTCAGACGGTGGCCGGAGTCGCGTGGCGGTGTCTGCGCTGCGGCACGTTCGTACCCGGCGAACCGGTGAGCTCCGGACCCGCCGACCATGCTCCGGAGGTGCCGCGTGGGCGACTGCTGCGCGACCGCTGGCTGATGCGGGCGTTGGCGATCGAGCGGTTGGTGCGCGGCTTGCTCTTGGTGGTCGCCGCGCTCGCCGTCTTCAAATTCCGGTCCTCGCGCGAGGATATGCGGGCAGCCTTCGACGAGGAACTGCCGCTGCTGCGGCCGCTGGCCGATCAGATCGGCTGGGATATCGACCGATCCAAGATCGTGCATCTGATCGATGACGCGTTCTCGCTGTCGAATACGACCCTGCTGTGGGTGGCCATCGGCATCCTCGCCTATGCGACGCTGCAGGCGATCGAGGCGGTGGGGCTGTGGTTGGTGAAGCGTTGGGGTGAGTACTTCGCGGTGGTCGCGACCAGCATCTTCTTGCCCTTGGAGATCTACGAGTTGACCGAGAAGATCACCGTGCTGCGCATCGGCGCGCTGTTGATCAATATCGCCGCGGTGGTCTGGCTGGTCTACAGCAAGCGGTTGTTCGGAGTGCGCGGCGGCGGGGCCGCGTACCACGCGGAGCACAGCATGGAGAGTCTGTTGAGCGTCGAGCGGTCGGCGCTCGCGGTGCCTGCGGAGTAGCCGTTCGCTGTGGTCTGCAGCACACTACCGATCTAGACAGGTAATGCTAACCTTACTTTTCTAAGTTAGGTCAGCATAACCTTGGAGGATCGTTGTCGACCACGGAGCGCTTGCGCATTGAGTATGTGACCGATCCGGCGGCAGCGATGTCCCGGCTGGCTGCGGCCGAGCGCTTCGGCGAGTACGTGATGTACGAACGGCCCGGCGAATGGGTATTCGCGGCCGATCCGCTCGGCGGCGTCGAACTCGACGCGAACGAATTGCGTGTGTCCTGGGACGGGCGCGACACCACAAGTGCCTGGGAGGGCAGCCCGGCGCGGGTCATCGACAACGCGCTCGCCATGCTGCCGCTCGGTGGGCGTCGGGCCTACGGCTGGATCGGATTCGAGTTCTGCGCATGGGCATTGGATGCGACGCGGCATCTGGATCCGCGAACCGCACTGGCCCATCTGATGATTCCGCGCATCGAGGTGCGGGTCGGCGAGTTCGGCGTCCGGATTTCCGGCGCGACACCGGCCGAGGCCAATGACATTCACGATCTCATCGCCGCCTCGCAGGAGACCGAACTGCCGCAGGCGCATCCGGTCGATGTGCGTCTCGATCCGACCGGATATCGCGATCGAGTCGCCGAGGCGGTCACGGAAATCCGTTCCGGTCGCTATCAGAAGGTCATTCTGTCCAGGAAGGTCGATCTGCCGTTCGCGGTGGATGTCCCCGCCACTTATCGGCTCGGCCGGGCCAACAACACTCCGGCGCGGTCGTTCCTGCTTCGCCTCGGTGGACTCGAGGCGGCCGGATTCAGTCCTGAGTTGGTCGCCTCCGTCGACGAGGATCGGGTGGTCACCACCGAGCCGCTCGCCGGGACGCGCGCCTTCGGGCTCGGCGAAGCCATCGATTCGGCGGCTCGCGCCGATTTGATCACCGATCCCAAAGAGATCCTGGAGCACGCGATTTCGGTGCAGACATCCTTTGCGGAGATCACCGAGGTGGCCGATCCCGGCACGCCCGCGGTGTCCGATTTCATGGCGGTTCGAGAACGTGGCAGCGTGCAGCATCTGGCCTCCACGGTGCGCGGGCGGCTCGCTGCGGACCGTTCCAGCTGGGATGCGCTGGAGGTGCTGTTCCCGTCGGTCACAGCGTCCGGTATCCCGAAGCGGGAGGGCGTCGACTCGGTCTTCCGTCTCGACGGAGCGCCGCGCGGTCTGTACTCCGGTGCCGTGGTGACGATTTCGCCGAGCGGTGCGATGGAGGCGACGCTGGTGCTGCGTGCGGTCTACCAGACCACCGAAGGCGCGTGGCTGCGGGCGGGCGCGGGCATTGTCGGGCAGTCGCGGCCGGAGCGGGAATTCGAGGAGACTTGCGAAAAACTGGGCAGTGTCGCGCCCTATGTAGTCAAGGCCTAGCAAAATTCATACCCATCAAGGTCGGCCCGCGTTCCGAATCATCTGCTGGGGCACCCGGTTATCCGGGGTTCGGATCGGGGGTGGCGAGATCGGACTCGCGCCACCCCCGATCGTTCCGGTCAGCTGTGGTCGGCGCGCAGGGCCTTCTTATCGATCTTGCCGACGGCGGTGACGGGCAGTTCGTCGGCCTGGCGGAGCAGGTCCGGCAGTTTGTAGGTCGCCAGACCGCGTTCGGTGAGAAAGGACTTGAGCTGGGCTAGGGTCGGCATTTCACCGTCGACAACCAGAACGGCACAGACCTTTTCGCCCAGCGCCGCATCGGGGAGGCCGACGGCGGCGGCATGCCGGACGGATGGGTGGGCGAGCAGATGTTCCTCGAGTTCGTCGCAGGAGATGTTCTCGCCACCCCGATTGATGACGTCCTTGATGCGGCCGGAGACGATCAGATGTCCGCTCGGCAGTCGGCGCACGAGATCGCCGGAGCGGTAGTAGCCGTCGGGGGTGAAGGCGCGGGCATTGTGTTCGGGGGCGCGGTAGTAGCCGCGGATTGTATAGGGGCCCTTGGTGAGTAGTTCACCTTCTTCGCCGGGGGCGACATCGTTGCCGTCGGCATCCACGACCCGTACCTCGTCGGCGGGCGAGAGCGGACGGCCCTGGGTGGTGCAGACGATATCGGCGGGGTCGTCGAGGCGGGTGCAGTTGAGCAGGCCCTCGGCCATACCGAAGACCTGTTGCAGTTGCACGCCCAGTGCGGGTGCGACCTCGCGGGCATTCACCTCGGCCAGTCGCGCGCCGCCGACTTGGAGCAGGCGCAACGAGCCGAGATCGGCGTCCTCCCATTCGGTTGCCGCACACCAGAGTTGGGCCAGTGGCGGCACGACCGCGGTGACGGTGACGCGATGGCGTTCGATGGCGGCGAAGGCGCTCTCCGGGCTCGGATCGGTGATGAAGGTGACGGCCGCGCCGACCGATACGGTGCCGATGATGCCAGGGCAGGCGAGTGGGAAGTTGTGTGCGGCGGGCAGTGTCGCGAGGTAGATGTCGTCCTCGGTCAGTCCGCAGACCTCGGCGCTCGCGGTCGCGTTGTAGACGTAGTCGTCGTGGGTGCGCGCGATGAGCTTCGGCAGGCCGGTGGTACCGCCCGAGACCAGCATCAGCGCGATATCGCTCGGATCGATGCCGGGAAGTGAACCGCCGTCGCGGGGAATCGAATTCAGATCGGTGAAGGTTCCCGGATCGCCGAGCACGAGAACGTGACGCAGGGTCGGTACGGCCGAGCGGACGGTTTCGGCCAGTTCGCGGTAGTCGAAGTCGCCGAGCCGGTCGACCACGATGTACGCGACCGCTTCGGAAAGTCCGGCCAGATGCTCGATTTCGGCGCGGCGATGTGCGGGTAGGGTCAGCACCGGAATGATTCCGGCGCGCAGCAATCCGAACAGGACCGTCAGGAACTCCGGCACATTCGGCAGTTGCACGAGCACCCGATCGCCCGGCGCGATGCCGAATGCGAGTAAACCGTGCGCCATTCGGTCTGCCTCGGCATCCACCCACGCGTAGGTGCGCGCGCTGTCGGCGTCGAGAAGTGCGGTGCGATGCGGGTGCTGGGTCGCGGTCGCACGCAGCAGGTCGCCGAGTGGGCGGCCGGTCCAGTAACCGGCCGCGCGGTAGGTCGCGGCATCGGGGGTGGGGAAGGGGACGTAGCCGTCGCGATGGGTGGGCGAGGTGGATGTCGAAGTCACGGTCTGCCTCACTGGAAGATCTGCTGCATGATTAGGGTCTCATAACATAGGTTAGGCAACCCTATCTCAATGCGATAGGCTACCGCCGAGCAGTCTCGATCCGCCGGATGCGGCGGCGACCAAGGAGTGACAGCGCCAGATGGAGCCAGCACAGCGACCGGGGGACGGGGCGGGGACGACGATCGGCCGGGAGGAAATCCGCGCGGCCATTGCGAAGCAGCTCGACGTACCGGTCGAGACGATCGCAGACGGCGATGATCTGATCCAGCTCGGACTGGACTCCATTCGCACCATGAAGTTGGCGGGCGGCTGGCGCAAGCGCGGGCTGGAGATCAACTTCGCGCAATTGGCTGCGGCGCCGTCGGTCGCGGAGTGGGCGCGGTTGCTCGGCGTCGACGAATCCGTCGCGGCGGTTCCGGAGGTCGAACCGGTCGAAAACCTTGATCCCGGGGACGAATTCGCGCCGTTCCCGTTGGGGTCGATGCAGCACGCTTACTGGATCGGTCGCTCGGAGGAACAGGATCTCGGCGGTGTCGCCGCGCACCTGTATGTCGAATTCGACGGTGCCGAGGTCGATCCCGAACGATTGGCGTGGGCGGTGACGGATCTCGTTGCCGTGCATCCGATGCTGCGCACCAGGTTCCTTCCCGACGGCACGCAGCAGACCATTCTCGACCCGGGCCGGCCGGTGTTCTCGGTCGTCGATCTGCGCGCGCACGCTCCTGCGGCGGCCGAGGCCGAGCTGGAGCGGTTGCGCGACAGCAAGACTCATCAGCGGCTGGCCATCGAGGAGGGCCAGGTGCTCGATGTGACGCTGAGCCTGCTCGCCGACGGCTGCACCCGGCTGCATCTCGATGTCGACATGATCGCGGGTGACGCGATGAGCTACCGCGTGCTGGTCGCCGACCTCGCCGAGCTCTATCACGGCGGCACGGTGCCTCCACAGGGCTACAGCTATCGCCGCTACCGCACCGAGCGCACAGTGGATGCCGTTGCCAGGGAACGCGATAAGCAATGGTGGCGCGATCGGCTTCCGGAGCTGCCCGGCGCACCGGAGCTGCCGACCATTCCGGTCAGCGAGCGCGCCGAACCGCATCGGACCGTCCGGTACAACCACTGGTTGGAGCCGGAAGCCAAGGAGCGGCTGCTCGCCGCCGCGCACGCCCGCGGCATCACACCGGCAATGGCGTTGGCCGCGGTATTCGCCGAAACCATCGGCGGCTGGTCGGCGCAGAGCCGCTTCCTGCTGAATGTGCCGCTGTTCCATCGGGAGCCGGTGCATCCGGATATCGACCGGGTGATCGGCGATTTCACCTCCTCGATCATGTTGGAGGTGGACGTCACCGAGAACGTGACGGTCACCGAGCGGGCGAAAGCGCTGCAGCGTGCGATGCACGAAAGCGGCTCGCACACCGCGTATTCCGGGCTGGAGGTACTGCGCGATCTCGGCAGGCACCGCGGCGAGCCGGTGCTCGCGCCGATCGTCTACACCAGCGCGCTCAACCTGGGCGAGCTGTTCACCACCGCGGTCACCGAGACCTTCGGCGAGCCGGTCTGGATCATCTCGCAGGGCCCGCAGGTGCTGCTGGACGCGCAGGTCACCGAGGTGCGCGGCGGGCTGCTGCTCAACTGGGACGTGCGCGAATCGGCGTTCCCCGCGGGCATGATCGACGCCATGTTCACCAGCTACACCGAGGCCATCGGCAGGCTGGGCGCGGGCGAGGCGGGCTGGATCGCGGAGGCCGCGGTGCACCTACCGGTCGCCCAGGCCGCCGTGCGCGCCGCGGTGAACGCGACCGACGGTCCGGTCTCCGGACGGGCACTGCACCAGGGTTTCTTCGACAATGCCCGCACCACGCCGGACGCACCGGCGGTGCTTTGGCGCCGCGACGGCGTGGATGGCGGCTGGAGCTATGCCGAGCTTGCCGCACAAGCGCTTTCGGTGGCGGCCGCGCTGCGCGAAATCGGGGTGCGGCCCGGTGCAACCGTGGCGGTGCAGCTGCCGAAGGGACCGGATCAGATCCTCGCCGTACTCGGTGTGCTCGCGGCGGGTGCGGCCTATGTGCCCATTGGTTTCGATCAGCCGGTCGGGCGCCGCGCGGAGATCCTGCGCACCGGTGACGTGGTCGCCGCGCTCACCGTCGACGGCGCCGATATGGGTCGCCCGGATATCACCTGTCTGCCGCTTTCGGCGGCGCGTACCCATCCGAATCCATTGGCCGAGCCGGTGATTGCGGATCCGGAGTCGATCGCCTATGTGCTGTTCACCTCCGGCTCCACCGGTGTGCCGAAGGGCGTCGACGTGCCACACCGCGGTGCGATGAACACCATCGACGCGGTCAACGAGTGGTTCGAGGTCGGCCCGGCCGACCGGGTGCTCGGACTGTCCGCGCTGGAATTCGACGCCTCCGTCTACGACATGTTCGGTATGTTCGCCGTCGGTGGCTCGGTGGTGGCGCTGTCGGCCGCGCAGCGCGAGGAGGCGACAAGCTGGGTGGAACTACTGACCCACCACCGGGTTTCGATCCTCAACTGTGTGCCGAGCATGCTCGACATGATCCTGGAGATCGGCGGTGACCACCTCGGTGATTCGCTGCGCGCGGTCACTCTCGGCGGTGACTGGGTCGGTGCGGATCTGGCGCGGCGGCTGGCCGGGCAGGTGCCAGGATGCCGGTTCTCCGGGTTGGGCGGCGCCACCGAAACCTCCATCCACAACACCATTTGCGAGGTCGCCGACCCGCCCGAGCACTGGGCCACCGTCCCGTTCGGCGTGCCACTGCGCAATGTGCGCTGCCGCGTGGTGAATTCGGCGGGTCGCGACTGCCCGGACTGGGTGCCAGGTGAATTCTGGGTCGGCGGTGCGAATGTCGCGGCTGGCTATCGCAATGATCCGGAGCGCACCGCGGAACGGTTCGTCGTCCACGACGATCTCCGCTGGTACCGCACCGGTGATATGGCGCGCTACTGGCCCGACGGCACCATCGAATTCCTCGGTCGCGCCGACCATCAGGTCCAGATCCGCGGTTACCGGGTGGAATTGGGCGAGGTGGAGAGCGGTCTGCGTACCGCGCCGGGGGTGCGGCACGCGGTGGCCGCCGTGGTCGGCACCGGCGCGCCGAAGCTGGTCGCTGCGGTTTCGGGCGAGGTCGGCTCCGCCGAGAAGATTGTCGCCGCGGTGCGAGATCTTCTGCCCAGCTACATGATTCCCACTCGCATCGAGATCTTCGAGCAGATGCCGTTGACCGATAACGGCAAGCTGGATCGTCGCGCGGTGGTGGCCCTGCTGGACCCCGGCGCGTCCGAATCGGTGGACGCGCGTCCGCGCACGCCGCTGGAGGCGGCACTGGCCACGATCGTCGCCGAAGTGCTCGGTACCGAGCGCATCGGCGTGCACGACGATTTCTTCGGCGCGGGTGGTGACTCGGTGCTGGCCACCACGGCCGTCGCCAGGATCCGCGAATGGCTGGAGGTCGACCACGCGCTGGTCGCCGATCTGCTCGTCGGCCGGACGGTGGCCGGGTTGGGCGAGCGGCTGGTCGAACGGGAGACCGGTCGTGGGACGCCCGATCGCCTGGACGCCATCGCCAAGTTGTACCTGGAGGTGGTGGCGATGACCGACGAGGAGATCCTGGCCCAGGCGTGACCTGTGCGCATTGCCTGAGAACGGTCGCCGCGCACACTAGACTTCCGGTCATGAGCCATTGGGATACCTCGAACATTCCCGATCAGAGTGGCCGCACGATCATCGTCACCGGCGCGAACAGCGGGCTGGGGGCGGCGACGGTGCGTGCGCTGGCCGGGGCGGGTGCGCAGGTGGTCCTGGCCTGTCGGAATCTGGCCAAGGGCGAGAAAGTGGCCGGTGAGCTCGGTGCGCGGGCCGAGGTGCGCGAACTCGATCTCGCGGATCTGGCCTCGGTGCGTGCGTTCGCCGATGCGGTGGACCGGGCCGACGTACTGATCAATAACGCGGGTGTGATGGCGGTGCCGCAGCGGCGGACCGCCGACGGCTTCGAAATGCAGATCGGCACAAACCATCTCGGTCACTTCGCGCTGACCGGGCTACTGCTGGAAAAGATCTCGGACCGGGTGGTCACGGTCTCCAGCGGTGCGCACCGGGCTGGCAAGATCGATCTGGACGACCTGAACTGGGAGCGCCGCAAGTACCAGCGCTGGTCCGCTTACGGCCAGGCGAAGTTGGCCAATCTGATGTTCGCCTACGAGTTGCAGCGCAGGCTGACCGCGGCGGGTTCGTCGAAGATTTCGGTGGCCGCCCATCCCGGTTATGCCGCAACGGAATTGCAGTCGCATACCGAATCCATCCAGGACAAGGTCATGGCGCTGGGCAACCGGCTGCTGGCGCAGAGCGCCGAAATGGGCGCGCTGCCGGAGATCTACGCGGCGACCGAGCAGGTCGAGCCGGGCGCGTTCTATGGTCCGGACGGATGGGGCGGCATGCGCGGCTATCCCGGGCTGTCCGGTTCCACCGCGGCGTCCAAGGACGAGCAGGTCGCGCGCGGCCTGTGGGAGCTGTCGGAGAAGCTGACCGGCGTCACCTACACATTCGGCAAGTAGCCGA
Source organism: Nocardia pseudovaccinii NBRC 100343 (assembly GCF_001613225.1). Taxonomy (GTDB): domain Bacteria; phylum Actinomycetota; class Actinomycetes; order Mycobacteriales; family Mycobacteriaceae; genus Nocardia; species Nocardia pseudovaccinii. The sequence goes on along the minus strand of NZ_BDBY01000210.1, from coordinate 13,179 downwards.
ATTCCCTGCGGCGCAGGACAACTCAGGAAGCGTGCCGTTCGCTTTCGGCGCGATGAACGAAATCACTGCGAGCCGGTACTGATCCGGCCCACAACGGCGATGCACGGCTCGTGATCCAGGTCACATCCGTCGATGTCACACTGGGCTGGGCCGCGTCGTCCTCTCTGTGAACCCAACCGAATGGAAGGCACAGATCATGGAACAGCGCTTCAACCTCTACGCCAACCCCGTCGCCGGTAGCTACGTCAAGCGGCTCATCACCGCGGGCAAGGTCGTCGACGGGTCCTCTCTGCCCGCCGCGACCTACGAGCTGGTCAAGATCCGGGCCAGCCAGATCAACGGCTGCGGCATGTGCGTCGATATGCACACCAAAGACGCCGCGCACGCGGGCGAGACCGCCGTGCGAATCAACCTGGTCGCCGCCTGGCACGAGGCCACCGTCTTCACCGAGGCCGAGCGCGCCGCCCTCGCCCTCACCGAAGAGGCCACCCGCATCGGTGACGGCCGCGGCGTCAGCGACGAGACCTGGGAGCAGGTGCGCAAGCACTACGACGACGATCAGACCGCGGCGCTCATCGCGGCCATCGCGACGATCAACGCATGGAACCGGATGAATGTGATCGTCCGCACCCCGGCCGGTGGATACGTCCCCGGTCAACTGGGGTGAGCTTCGGCACGAAAGTTGGCCGTGCGGTTACCTCGGGATAGTCCCTGGTACAGTCACCGTCGTGCAGCGCGTCTATTTCTGGTTTAGCAAGTCGGCCCTGGGTGGGTCGGTCTGCGGCAACCATTTGCGCTGACCTCGTTTCCACCCCGAGCCGGATGATGGACCGGCTCGACGGGTTTCACGTCCGTGGGTCGGCCTTGAAGTAAAGGAACCCACAAACGATGACTACCGCAGCCGACGTCGACGCGCGGCATGCCCACCTGTCGCCCGACCACCACCCCTCATCGAATCGCTCCGCGATGCTGTTCGGTTTGGACGACCAACGCACCCTGAGCGTGAGCCCCTTGCGCTCACCGGCAGAGGTGCGCCAGGTGCACCGAATCACCGATGCGCTCGCCGACGTGGTCCGTGCCGGTCGCAAAGCCACCGTCGATGTGCTGAACGGTACCGACGATCGCCTGATGGTGATCGTCGGACCGTGTTCGGTCCACGATCCGGCCGCGGCGCTGGACTACGCCCGCCGCCTGGCCGCCAAGGCGGCCGAACTCGACGATCGGCTACACGTCGTGATGCGGGTGTACTTCGAGAAGCCGCGCACCACCCTGGGGTGGAAGGGGCTGATCAACGATCCGCACCTGGACGGCTCCTTCGACGTGAACACCGGACTGGGCATCGGCCGCAAGCTGCTGGTCGATATCACCGCCCTCGGTCTGCCGGTGGCCTGTGAATTCCTCGACCCGATCACCCCGCAGTACATCGCGGACCTGGTCTCCTACGGCGCCATCGGCGCGCGCACCGCGGCCAGCCAGGTGCACCGCCAGCTCAGCAGCGCACTGTCCATGCCGGTCGGCATCAAGAACGGCACCGACGGCGATGTGCAGGTGGCCGTCGACGGTGTACGGGCCGCCGCGGCCAGCCACGTTTTCCCAGGCACCGACTTGGACGGCCGCTCGGCGCTGATCCGCACCACCGGCAATCCGGACTGCCATGTGATCCTGCGCGGCGGCAGCACCGGCCCGAACTACGACGCCGCCTCGGTCCGCGAGGCCTGCATCCGGTTGGAGAAGGCATCGCTACCGGAGCGGATCGTGGTGGACGCCAGCCACGGCAACAGCAATAAGAATCACAACAAGCAGGTCGATGTGGTCACCGATATCGCGGGCCGGTTGGCCGCGGGTGAGCCGGGGGTGGTCGGTGTGATGCTCGAGAGCTTCCTCGTCGCGGGCCGCCAGGATCTGGCCCTCGGGCACGCCGACGCGCTGACCTACGGGCAGTCCATCACCGATGCCTGCATCGATTGGGAGACCACTGCCGCCCAGCTCGATCGTCTCGCCGACGCGGTGCAGCAGCGCCGCGATCACTGATTCGGAGCCTGTCGCCCCGGTGAAAGCCGGGGCGCGGCTACGGATTTCGCCGCGGTTTCGCGACGACGCCGAGGATGTCGCCGGAGCAGACGGTGGCGCCATCGAAGCCCGCGATGGCCAGATAATCGATGAGATGTCCGGGTGCAGGTTTCGGACCGGTGCCGCGGGGTCCGTCCGGTTGTCCGTATCCGTAGAACAGATACAGCGTGCCGCCGGGTGTGAGGACCTGCCGGATCAGCGCGAGTTCGGCGGTGGGCCGCTTGGTCCAGAACAGATTCACGTTGACGGCGACAACCTTGTCGAAGCCGCGGGCCGGTCCGATTTCGGCGAGTACCCGGGCTCGGTCGAGCTGTTCCAGTCCGGCGTGCAACAGGTGGACCTTGCCGCATTTGATCAGTGCGGCATGGCGTTTCGTCGCGCGGGCGATGGCCGTCGGCGAACGGTCCACGCCGACGATCCGACCGCCGTCCAGCCGTGCGGCCAGGTACGCGATCGAGTCGCTGGAGCCGGGACCGATTTCCAGGATCCGGTCGTCGGGCCGCAGGTGCATGGTTTCGGCGATCCACTCGAATCGGGCATCGACCGCCATATGGGCAATATACGACTGTTGCGCGGCACCGGTCGGCGGTTCCGGCCACCCGCCGCCCGACCACCACCCCTCATCGAATCGCTACGCGATGCCAAATATCCCGGGCGGCCAATCCGAGACCGGGCCGGGCGGGTCCGTCGCCAGCCGTCCGCCCAGCCAGGTGTCTCGGCGGCTGCCGCGCTGCGTACTGCCGAGTCGCGCCATGCCCTCGTAGTGAAAACCATTGCGGCGGACCACCGCGGCCGAGGCGTGATTGCCGACGAAGGCGCGCCAGTTGATCCGGCTCAGCCCCAATCCGGTCGGCTGGAAACCGAATTCGCACACCAGGGCGACCGCACGCGACATCAGCCCCCGTCCGCGTTCCGCGGAGACCAGCCAGAAGCCGATTTCCGATGCCGATTCGTCGCGCGCGTTGAGATCGATCATGCCGACCACCGGACCGTCGGCCCGCGTCCGCAGCGCCCAGATCGGACTGCGGGTGGCCCAGCCGGGCGCGACCATATCGTCGAGGAAGGATTCGGCATTCTTCCGGTGATACGGGACCGGAATCGTCACCCACTCGGCGATGCTGGGCTCCTGGCAGCATGCGACGATATCGTCGATATCGGCCTCGGTCGGCCGCGACAACCAGATGGTTGTGTCGGATAGCGGATGATCCTCCATACGATCATGGTGTCATGACCGGCTCGTCGGGCCGATCAGCGCGGAACGTAGAATCAGCCCGATGGTTGCCGCTCTTCTCGCCGACTTGTTCGAATCGCATCGGGCGCATCTGCTCTCGGTCGCCTACCGGCTGACGGGCAGTGCGGGCGACGCCGAGGACGCGGTGCAGGAGAGTTGGCTACGGCTGGCCGGTACGCATCAATCCGAGATCGAGGATCTGCGAGGGTGGCTGACCACCGTGGTCAGCCGAATCTGCCTGGATCGCCTGCGCAGTGCCGCGGTGCGCCGGGAAACCTATGTCGGGCAGTGGCTTCCGGAGCCGGTCGTCACCGGTACCAACCCATCGACCATGCCGGATCCGCTGGAGGCGGTGGTCCGCAAACAGGAATGCAGCCTGGCCGCATTGGTGGTGCTGGAGAGTCTGACGCCACCGCAGCGCGTGGCATTCGTTCTGCACGACGGGCTTTCGGTGCCGTTCGACGAGATCGCCGAAATTCTGGGCATTTCGGTGGAGGCGGCGCGCCAGCTGGCCGTGCGGGCCAGGAAATCCGTCGCACAGGCCCCGCCGCCCGTCCCGGATGTCGAGCACGCGACCGCGGTGCGCAATTTCGTCGCCGCGCTGTCCGCCGGTGATATCGCCGCGATAACCGCTGCGCTGCACCCGGATTCGGTAATAATCGGCGATGCGAACGGCACCACGTCCACCGCGATCAATGTCATCGCCGGTGCGGACAAGGTCGCCCGTTTCCTCCTCGGGCTGATGCGCAAGTACGGCATGGACGGCTCCGCGGAGCCGACACTGGAATTCGAATTCGCCACGGTCAACGGTCAATTAGGTTTGGTCGTGTATCGGGTCGGCCCGGGTTACGGGCGGCTCGACGGCCCGCCCCGGGTGATCGGATTCGCGGTTCGCGATGGATTGGTCTGGGGTACTTACGATCTCGCGAATCCGGAGAAACTGTCCCACGTCCGTCTGGGGTGAGACGGTGCCAGGCCGGGCCCTCATCGCCAGGCCTGACACCGCCATCGGATTACGGCGTGGACGAGCCCAGGAACCAGTCCCCGGTCGACGATCCGGCGCCGCTACTGCCGGTCGACGAGCCGTTGAACCAATCGCCGGTGGACGAGCCGAAGCCGGCGATCAGGTCGTGTGCGACATTTCGCAGGAAACCCAGTACCGTTCCGGCGACCTCCGACGCGGCCGGCTGAAGTACCAGGTCCAGATACGAGGCCATAAGCGCCCCTTTCGAGCTACCGCCGCAGGTCGGCGGTTTGTGAGGTAGAACACGGTGAGGCTAGACGCCGTTGGGACACCGCACAACCATGCAGGTAGAGAGGACAATCCAAAAGTGAAATATAGCCTTTCGCTATCTATTGGCAACAATGGCGATCGCTGGGCTACTCTCCGGATATGTCCTCGCAACCCGCGACCGTCGCCCGCCTGCGCCCCTTCGCCTCCACGATCTTCGCGGAGATGACCGAATTAGCCGTCCGGCACGAGGCGATCAACCTGGGTCAGGGCTTTCCGGATACCGACGGACCCGCGGGCATGCTCGAGGTCGCGCGTCAGGCCATCGCCGACGGGCTGAACCAGTACCCGCCCGGCCGCGGTATGCCGATCCTGCGGCGCGCCATCGCCGCCGACCGGGCCCGCCGCTACGGCACCCAGTACGACCCGGACACGCAGGTCCTGGTCACCGTCGGTGCGACGGAGGCGATCAGTGCCGCCGTGCTCGGCCTGGTGGAGCCCGGCCGAGAGGTCGTGCTGATCGAGCCCTACTACGACTCCTATGCGGCCGCGGTCGCGCTGGCCGGAGCGCGGCGGCGCACGGCCCATCTCGTCGCCGACGGTGACCGCTTCGTGCTCGACCTGGACAGCCTGCGCGCCGCCATCACGCCCGCGACCAGGATGCTGATCGTCAATTCACCACACAACCCGACCGGCACCGTGCTCGACCGCGCCGATTTGACCGCGATCGCCGAAATCGCCTGCGAGCACGACCTATTGGTGCTCACCGACGAGGTCTACGAACACCTCGTCTACGACGGCAACGAGCACATCAGCCTCGCCACCCTGCCCGGTATGGCCGAGCGCACCGTCGTAGTGTCCAGCGCGGCAAAGACTTTCAGCGTCACCGGTTGGAAGACCGGCTGGGCGCTCGGTCCGGCCGAACTCATCGACGGTGTGCTCGCGGCCAAACAGTTCCTGACCTTCGTGGCGGGTGGGCCGTTCCAACCGGCCGTCGCGCACGCGCTGAACAATGAACTCGACTGGGTCGCCGCACTGCGAGACACGCTGTCGGACAAGCGACTCCGGCTCGCCGCCGCGCTGAAGGACACCGGCTTCGGGGTGAAGGAGAGCGCGGGCGGCTATTTCATCTGCGCGGATATCACGCCGATGGGGGCAACCGACGGCTTGGCCTTCTGCCGGGAACTACCGGCTCGGCTGGGTGTCGCGGCCGTGCCGCTCATCGCCTTCGCCGACCACGTCGAGGCGTGGAATCACCTGGTGCGCTTCACATTCTGCAAACGCGACGAAACCCTCGACGAGGGCGTGCGCCGACTCCGCGCGGGTGTTCGAGTGGGCTAGGCCCGGTCCTGGGGACGCCGCCGCGCCTGCGGTGCGTGCCAGTCGTACCGCATCGCGAGCAGGCGAAATACGATGGCGCCGAGCGCGGCGCAGGCGCCGGTGATCGGGTTGTAGGCATTGAAATGCAGTAGTGTCGCGGTCGCGGTGGCACCGAAAAGTGCTGGTACCGCATAGATCTGCTCGGGTATCAGCACACTCGGCGTCTGTCCGCCGAGCAGATCGCGGATCACTCCGCCGCCGATCGCGGTGACCAATCCGAGCAGTGTGGCCGAGGGCGCGCCGAGACCGTGGTTGTAGGCGATCACCGTGCCGGTCACACAGAACAGCCCCAGCCCGAAGGCATCGGCCACCCCCAGCGGACCGCCGGTCACGCGCGGCGACGGATGCCAGAAGAAGATGACCGCGGCCGCGAGCAGCGCGGTCCACAGGTAACTGAGATCGACGAACGACGCGGGTGGTGTCCGGCCGATCACCAGATCCCGAATGACACCGCCACCGAGCGCCGTACTGCAGGCCAGCACCACGATCCCGAATACGTCGAATCCGCGCCGCACCGCGAGCAGCGCCCCCGAGGTCGCGAAGGCGAAGACGCCGAACAGCTCCCCGACGTGCTGCGCGGTGTTCACCGCGGAATCGAAATGCGCCATGCGCACACGATCACATATCCAGCGGCACCGGGGCTCAGGCAGGCATCGGCCGCGCGCGGTCGGTCGCGACCAGTACCGCGATCCCGCCGAGCATCGTGCCCATGAAATAGCGCTGGATCCGCAACCACAGCGGCCGACCGGTCAGAAAGGCGGCGATCCCGCCCGCACCCAGCACGATCAGCCCGTTCACCGTCAATGCCACCGCGATCTGCACCGACCCGAGGCACAGACTCTGCAACCACACCCGACCGTGCTCGGGCGTCACGAATTGCGGGATCAAGGCCATGTACATAATCGCGATCTTCGGATTCAGCAGATTGGTGACCAAGCCCATGGTGAACAATCGCCGCGTCGGATCCGGCGGCAACTCGGCGGGTGCGAAGACCGAGGTCCCCCCGGGCCGCACTGCCTGCCAGGCCAGCCACAACAGGTATCCCGCGCCCGCCAGCTTCACCGCCAGATACAGGCCGGGCACGACCGCGAACACTGCGGTGATCCCCGCTGTGGCCGCCGCCAAGTAGACCCCGAATCCGGCTGCCACACCCCCGAGCGACACCAATCCGGCCCGCCGTCCCTGCGAAACGCTGCGCGATACCAGATACATCATGTTCGGTCCCGGTGTGAGCACCATCCCCAACGCGGCCGCCGCCACTCCGAATAACGCAGCAGTCTCGATCATGGCCCCGATCCTCACCCGCACTCCCTGTCGATGTCTCGGTCCAGTCGGATACCGCTGGACCGACCGGGTGACGTCATCGCCCAGTCGTGTCTCGATCCCGCGGTATCCGGACGAGAATGGGTGGTCGGTGCATCGTCCCGGAACAAAACAGGCTGCTCGCACGCTCTATGTGCGAAGCCAACGCAAGCTACGCCCGTCGGGGGCAGGATCGATGCCGCGTCGGATGGGTTGTCGGTGGCATCGGGGAGAATGGGCCGGAGTCGCACGAGCGATCCGACAACGCCGGACGCGCCGTATACGAGGAGAGACTGTGACCGACGGTCCGCTGATCGTTCAGAGTGACAAGACGCTGCTCTTGGAGGTCGACCACGAGTTGGCCGGGGTGGCGCGGCAGGCCATCGCGCCGTTCGCGGAATTGGAGCGGGCACCGGAGCATGTGCACACCTACCGGGTGACGCCACTGGCGCTGTGGAATGCGCGGGCGGCGGGTCATGATGCCGAGCAGGTAGTGGATGCCCTGGTCAGCTACTCGCGGTATGCGGTGCCGCAGCCGCTGCTGGTCGACATCGTGGACACCATGGCCAGGTACGGCCGGTTGCAGCTGGTGAAGAATCCGGCGCACGGGTTGACGCTGGTCAGTCTGGATCGCGCGGTGCTCGAGGAAGTGCTGCGGCACAAGAAGATCGCCCCGATGCTCGGCGCCCGCGTCGATGAGGACACCGTGGTCGTGCATCCGTCCGAGCGCGGCCGGATCAAGCAGATGCTGCTGAAGATCGGCTGGCCGGCTGAGGATCTGGCGGGCTACGTCGACGGCGAGGCACATCCGATCGAGCTGGATTACACCGGCGGGAAGTGGCATCTGCGCGATTACCAGGAGATGGCGGCCGATTCGTTCTGGGCCGGTGGTTCGGGTGTCGTGGTGCTGCCGTGTGGTGCGGGCAAGACGATGGTCGGCGCGGCCGCGATGGCCAAGGCGCAGGCCACGACGCTGATCCTGGTCACCAATACGGTGGCCGGACGGCAGTGGCGGCGTGAGCTGCTTGCCCGGACCTCGTTGACCGAGGACGAAATCGGCGAATACTCCGGCGAGCGCAAGGAAATCCGTCCGGTTACTATCGCCACCTATCAGGTGATCACCCGCCGCACCAAGGGCGAATACAAGCACCTCGAACTCTTCGACAGCCGCGATTGGGGCCTGGTCATCTACGACGAGGTGCACCTGCTGCCCGCGCCGGTCTTCCGGATGACCGCCGATCTGCAATCGCGGCGCAGGCTAGGTCTGACCGCGACCCTGGTCCGCGAGGACGGCCGCGAGGGTGATGTGTTCTCGCTGATCGGACCCAAGCGCTACGACGCGCCGTGGAAGGACATCGAGGCGCAGGGCTGGATCGCCCCCGCCGACTGCATCGAGGTCCGGGTCACCCTCACCGATGCCGAGCGGATGGCGTACGCAACCGCCGAGCCCGAAGAGCGCTACAAGCTCTGTTCCACCGCGCGCACGAAAATCCCTGTGGTGGAATCGATTCTGGCTCAGCACAAGGATGCGCAGACCTTGGTGATCGGCGCGTATCTGGATCAACTCGACGAACTCGGCGCGGATCTCAATGCGCCGGTAATTCAAGGTTCGACGAAAACCAAAGAGCGCGAAGAACTTTTCGATGCCTTCCGGCGCGGTGAGATTCCGGTGCTTGTGGTGAGCAAGGTCGCGAACTTTTCCATCGATTTGCCTGAAGCCTCTGTCGCGGTGCAGGTTTCGGGAACATTCGGTTCGCGTCAGGAGGAAGCGCAACGGCTCGGTCGACTGTTGCGGCCGAAACACGATGGTGGCCAAGCCCACTTCTATTCGGTCGTCGCACGTGACACCCTGGACGCCGAATATGCCGCGCACCGGCAGCGTTTCCTCGCCGAACAGGGTTACGCGTATCGCATTACGGATGCCGACGACTTGCTGGGACCGGCCATCGGATAAGCGGAGGAATTACCTCCGATACGTATGCTAGGAATAAGACGTGCGACGCTTCGAATTCGCGGTGGACCGGCAGCACGCCCATGCGGTCAACGAAGTCTTCGCCGACCTACGTCGACTGCGGGTCATGGCGATCGCGGCCGCCGTCATCGCCGCGACCGGCACCGCGTATCTGATCTGGCTCAACCATCCGTGGGCCTATCTGCTGGCGATCGCATTCGCACTCGGCGCGGTCGTCGCGCTGTGGGTGGCGTTCTGGACACCGCACCGCTCCAGCATCGACAAGCTCTATGCCGACGGTGAACTGGTCCCTGCGGTCGTCTCCGAGACGCATCCGGGCGGGGTGGTGCTGCTCGCACTGGTCGATGTCTCGAAACCGGAGACCCACGACCCGCGCTATGCCTTGGTGATCAGGAAGGTCCGGGATCTGCCGGGGCACGAGAAGCGGGCGGGTGAGCGGGTGCCGTCGGTCGCGGTGCGCACCGATCGGGCGCCGCGTCAGGTCGGCGAGCGCTGGCAGTCGGTCAGCGCCATGCCGATCGCCTGGGGCACTCGCGACGACACCGTCATCGATCGGGCGCGGGCGGCCATCAGCGAGGTCGAATGGCGATTGCTCACCGACAATCTGGAACTCGCCGACAAGGTGCGGCGCACCTCTGCCAAACGGTTGCTGCTCGACCCGCACCAGCTGCCCGGTGACCTGGGCTCCTGATCAGCCGAATTCGCTTGCGCCGCCGAATAGACTCGGTAAATGGTTCCGGCGTCCAACCTGCTGGCTTTCATCGCCGCATCGATTGTCATCATCGTCATCCCCGGGCCGGGTGTGCTCTTCACCATTGGCCGGGCCCTCGCGCTCGGCCGCCGCGCCGCCCTGGTCTCGGTATTCGGTCATTCCGCGGGCGTTTTCATCGCGCTGCTGCTGGTCTCGGTGGGCCTCGGCACTCTGCTCGCGGCCTCGGCGCTCGCGCTCACCGTGGTCAAGTTCGCCGGTGCGCTCTATCTGATGTACCTCGGCATCCAGGCGATCCGCGAGCGCAAGGCGTTGCGGGCGGCGCTGAACGCGCAGCTCGACCCCGCCGATGCCAAGGTCTTTCGGCAGAGCGTGTTCGTCGGGCTGACCAATCCCAAGGCGATCGTCTTCTTCTCGGCGGTACTGCCGCATTTCGCCGAACCGTCGGCGGGTTCGCTGCAGTTGCAATTCCTGATCCTCGGCTCCATCTTCCTGGCGATCGCATTGATCTCCGATAGCGCTTGGGGCCTGCTCGCCGCATCGGCACGCACCTGGTTCGCGCGCTCGCCGCAACGACTGGAGGCGGTCGGCGGTGCGGGCGGTGCGATGATCTTCGGCCTCGGCGCGTCGGTGGCGCTCAGCGGTAGCGCCGACTGAAGCGACTACCATCCACCGAGGTCAGGTGGGCCATGAAAGGGGTGGTGGTCGTATGAGGTGGTCCGGCTGGTTGTGTGCGGCCTTGGTCGGCGCACTGGTCGCCGCCCCGGTTCCGGCGAACGCCGATCCGTTCGTCGGCGCGCCGGGGCTGGACGATCCGTACTACCCGCTGGACGGCAATGGCGGCTACGACGTCGGCCACTACGAGGTCACCATCGGCTACGACCCGCCGAGCCATCAGCTCACCGGCACGACCACGATCGACGCCACCGCCACCCAGCCCCTGCGGATGTTCAATCTGGACTTCAACGGCCCGGACGTGCGCATGGTCTCGGTGAACAACCTGCCCGCCGCCTTCGACCGCAACGGCGAACACGAACTGACGGTGACCCCATTGCTGCCGCTGTTGCCCGGCCTGCCCTTCACGGTGACCGTCGACTACGCCGGGCAAGCCAGGAACACCGAAGGCGAGGGCTGGACCTACGCGCCCAGCGGCGGCGCCTTCGTCGCGGGCGAACCGCATTCGGCCACCACCTGGTATCCGCTCAACGACACCCCGTTGGACAAGGCCACCTTCACCCTGCACGCGTCGGTTCCCGCGGAATGGGAGGTGGTTTCCAACGGTGTGCGGACCGAGAACGCGGTCGTCGGTGCGCAGCGCAACGTCACCTGGGAATCGCATCAACCGGTGCTCGGCTACCTGACCACGGTCGCGATCGATCACTACAGCTACCTCGAACAGCGCCGCGCCAACGGAACCCCGCTGATCAGCGCCTTCGCGGAGAACGCGGAGCGCAATAGGGAAACCGAGCAGCGCCTGCCCGAAATCATCGACTTCGAAGAGGCGCTATACGGTCCCTATCCGTTCGATACCGCGGGTGGCATCTACGTCGACGCGGATCTGGAATTCTCGCTGGAGACCCAGACCCGTCCGATCTACGCACCGTGGACCGACCTGCCGACCGCGGTGCACGAAATCGCGCACCAATGGTGGGGTGATTCGGTGTCGGTGCGGCAATGGTCCGATGTATGCCTGAACGAATGCTTCGCCAGCTATACCGCCGATTACCTGTGGCCGGAGCGGATGGAGGGAAAGGATGTCGACGCGACCTACCGCGAGACCATTCGGAAGAACCGATCCGAGCCGAAATTCTGGGATATCCCGCTGGAAAATCCGGGCGTCGGAAATGAATTCACCTCCGTCTACTATCGCGGCCCGCTGTTCCTGCACGCCCTGCGCAAACAACTCGGCGACGACGTATTCTTCACGGCCGTCCGGGAATTCAACGCCGCCCACGCTTACGGCAATGCTTCGATGCCGGAGTTTCGTACCTTCATGCAGTCGAAATCCCCGGCCGATCTGACCGGCTTCTTCGACGCCTGGCTGAACCGCACCACAATGCCCCCGGACGAGTACCTCTTCCCTGGCGCATTGCGCGGCTGACGTTCAGTCGACGCGTTCGCGGGCCTTTTCCACCCAGCGCTCCGCCCGATCGAGTTGTTTCTGGGCCGCGCGTTGTCGGTCCTGCGCACCGCGATCGGCGGTGCGGGCGAATTGCTTCTGCTGTTCGGCGTGCGCGAGCTCTTCGCGCAATGCCGCGATGCGGGACTCGCACTCGGCCAATCGTTTTGTCGTCTCTTCGACTTCTTCCTGTGCCGAATCCCTTGCAGCACACGCAGATTCGAGGGCTTCGAGTGCCTCATCGAGTTCCTGTCCCGCATTGTCCGCTGCGAGGGGTTCGGCGGATTTCTTTGCGCCCGTTCCGCTTACGGAGGTGAGTGCGGCACCGCCCGGCCCGAAACCCGCATAACTCGCCGCCGTCGCCAGCGTGCCACTGCGCACCTGCTCGGCGACCGCGTCATCGGCCAGCGCCGCCGTAAGCGTCTGTCCCACTTCACGCAGCACCCCCTCGGTGACCGGATGCCCGCGATCTGCGGCCAGTGCGCCCGCTCGCTTGGCAAGGGCATTGACCACTTGCTGCCGCTGCGTGGTCAGTGTGCGCAACTGATCGCCGGACAATTCGCGTTGCGCCGTACGCAGCGCGGTCCCCAGGCGCAGCAGCGCATCGACATCATCGGGTGCGGCACGGGCCAGCAGGTTCACCGTCCAGGCGACCACCGTCGGCTTACGTAGTTTGCCGACGGCGGTCGCGAGCTCCTTATCGCCCGCATCCTTGGCCTCGGCGACGCGTGCCGCCCTGGCGGCGATGAACTCACCAGGGTCTGATCCGTACAAGTCGACGGCGACCTCTTCGAGCCTCATACTTGCCAAGCGTAACGACCGGGTCCCCGGAAGCGACAGAGTGCGCATGCTGGACAAACGTCCATGTGTTCGTAATGCGAAAGGCATTGATAGTGAACAGTTTAGGAATCATGGTCCTGGTCAACCTGATCCCGAAATTCGTCGATCTCGCGCTGATGGGACTGTCCGGACTCTACGGGCAGTACTGAGCCGCGCCTCCTTTTGGTCGGTTGTCCGAACTGCTGATGCGGTTCGGGCGACCGTGACGGTATCCTCACCGCGTTCACATCTGTCGTGAACACGTTCGGTGAGAGAGGGTTTCACGTTGAAGTTCCCAGGAATGAGGCTGCTGGCACGCATTGTGCTCGCCCTCCTGGCGGTGGGC
>NZ_BDBY01000209.1 GCF_001613225.1 Nocardia pseudovaccinii NBRC 100343 | reverse complement strand
CATCGGCCACCAAGTCCGAGCCGGTCGACTGCTCGTCGCCGAAGGCGGTTTACAAGGTATTCCAGACCGCGGACAAGAAGGTCGAATGCGCGGCCGAATACACCACCTACACCGAGGATCTGGTCAGTGGCGGCCAGGCCTACATGTGCCTCGCGCCGAACTTCAAGCAGGGTAGCTGCTACGCCGACGTCGGCACGAACCCGTACAAGTACGTGGACTGCTCCTCTTCCGAAGCCACCTTCAAGGTGGTGCAGCGCATCGACGGTCAGGCCGACGAATTGCAGTGTGGCGCCGACGCGACCAGCTTCGTAACCGTCCCGGACCCGAAGGTCACCTTCTGCCTCGGCGCAGCCAAGGGCTGATTACTCGAGTAGTGCGACCGACGCGATCCGGTGCAAGGTGAAATGCCGGATCGCGCCGGTCACCGGGTCCAGTGCGTCGAGCTGGCCGTTGCCGACCTTCAACGGTTCGACCACGCGCTGTGACGCGACGCCCTGGGCGTCGACATAACCGATATTGACCGACCGCCGCACCCGCGCCGCCAATTGCAGCAGCGCCAGGGTTGCGGCGGTACTGGTTCTGGTGCCGTCCGGGCGCACCGCCTGGCCGTTGCGGGCGCTGGCGGCCCGATCACCCGCACGCAGCTCCGCGACGAGCAGTGTCAGCTGCTCGGTGCTCGGCGGCGTCGGACGATATGGCTGCCTGGCATGCGGACGCACCGCGATCCGGGCGCCGCGTGGGCGCAGATCGACAATGGTGCCCGCGGAATCCTCACCGGCCGGGGCGAATCCGGCCGCACGCAACCGCTCGAGCAATTCGCCGAGCGGGGCCTGGGCAATGGCGACGGTGGGCGCGATTGCCCGCAGCGCGAGTTCGGCCGCCACCGGCGAGCTCAGCACCTGAGCGAGCAGTGCCGGATCGTCACTGCGGACGAACGACTGCGCCATACCGGCCCGCAACTGGCCGTGCCTGCGCGCGACGTCATCGATCAGATAGCTCAGCGACTGCGGGATCGGTGTGCGGGAATGGGTGGTGAACAGCGTATGCAGTTCGGCCGCGGTCATCCCGGCATCGAGCGCACGTCGCACCGATGTGTCGCTGATCCGGTAAACCGTTGCCGCACCCGCGGATTCGATATCGGCCACGAGTGCCACCCGGTTCTGTAGCTCCGGCGTCAGCGGACCGGGCGCGATGACGGTCAGATCCGCCTGGACAAGCACATGATCGATGGGCTCGGGCAGCGCCGATTCCATCTCGGCCTCGGCATCGGACGCGCTGTTCGGCGAGCCGTGCAGCAATGCTCGCGCCGGTGAGGCGAGCGCGCCGTGCCCGATGAAACCGAGCGTCGCGGCCTCGTCCACCGTGTGCTCGACCGCCTCGGCGCGAAAGTGCCTGCGCCACCGCGGTTGCCGCCAGGCCAGCAGTCGGCCGATATCGGTGGGGGCCAGTGCGGTGCCGGTCGGATATTCGGCGAGCAGATTCAGCATGGTGCGACGGTCGCGCGGCGCGTGCGGGGTGCGCAGCTCGATCGCCAATGCCGCCAGCGGTTTGTCATTGGCGTCGCGCATGCCGATCATCCACGGCATGCGGTCCAGGTCCAGCCAGGCCTGTGCCAGCGCCACCCAGCGGCGCGCGGGCGGAGCGTCGCGCCAGCCGTCGGCGGCCGGTGTGGGGGCCCAGAAGTCGTCGGTGGAGTCGAATTCCGGTGGCGGGTCGGGCATACCCTTTTCGACAAGTTTGGCCGCGGCGAGCAGTTCGACGAGCAGTCCGGCGCGCGGTTCGTCGATACCGGTCTGTTTGGCGATGCGGCGCAACTCCCGCACTCCGAGCCCACCCGCCCGCAATGCGGGCGCGGGCGCCTGGCCGAGCGCCTCCAGAATGTCGGCGCAGTGCCGCAGTAGCTCGCCCACTTCGCCCGCCGCGACCGCATTCACTTCGGTGGGGGTGTGCTTCGTCGGCGTCGGCTCCGGCGGTTTCAGCGCGTGCGGATGGGTCACCGGCTCCCGGCGCAGCAGTTGGCCGACGGTGACCGGAAGTTCGACCGTCTCCTCGTCGATCCAGTGCAGTAATCGGCGGCCGAGCAGTTGCTGGATCGGGCGGTCGGCCGGTGTGCCCGGAGCCGCGTCCCTGGTGCGTCCGCGCGGGCCCGTGGTGGCCAGCTTGTCCAGCAGCGCGCGTTCGGCGGGGGAGACGGCCGCGAGGGCCGCTGACACCTCGGGCTCGGTCAGCGCATCCGGAATTTCGGTGGTGCTGCCGATCGGCCACGGCAGCGCCTCGGCGGTGGCCGGGATCAGATGTAGGTCGTCTCCGACATTCCAGACCAGCGCGCGATCGGATAGGCGAGCCAGCGCGGCATCGATCGCCGCGACCTTCACCCGATCTTTCAACTGCACGCGCAATGCCTTGCGGCTCATCGGCGTTCCGTCCGGCCCCGTCGCCCGATGCACCGCAAGGGTTTCCACGATCGCGAACTCGAGTGTGTCCAGGTCATCGGTGGCACGCAGGACCGACGCGCGCTGCTCGGCGCGGGCCGCGAGCACCGCCATGGAGGAGGGCAGTGGCACGGCCAGATCGGGCCGGAGTTCGAGCAGGGCCACCAGCTGCGCATCGCTGCGGGCCGCGAGCCACCCGGCCAGGGATTCGGTCGCAGGCTTCCCCGACGAGTTACCCATGTGCTCTCGAGATCAGTCGTTGCGTCGCAGTCCGAATATTGTCGATTTTGTCAGCCTAGTTGATGTCGTTTATCCATGGCCGGGCGTGGGCAGCGGCGGAGGGCAGAGTGCTGGCGGGTCGCTCGCATGCCACAATGTGGACGTGGTGAACAAATCGAAGAAACCCTATGTCGACCATGGCTGGCCCTCGGTGGAGGACGGTGGCCATGCGGTCACCGAACTGTCGTCGACTCGTTCCGGTGGGCTCTCGCCGTTCGGTGAGGACACCGAGTTTCCGCTTCCGGCCGATCAGCTGCCGTACATGCACCCGAATACGGTGATCAACCGCTGAGCGGCACATCGCTCGGTACCTGGACGGAAAACCCGCCGATACGAAGAAGGTCCCCGCATCAATGATGCGGGGACCTTCTTCGTGCGGTCTGCGTTGTGACGACTCAGGAGGGCAGCATGCCCTTGTTCGCCTCGTAGAAGCTCACGACTGCCGGGTCGAGCTGGGTGCCCTTGGCGGCATTGAAGAAATCGAGGGCTTCCTGCGGGATCTGCACACCCTGGCCTTGCACGACGGCGACGGCGCGGTCGATCGCGTCGAACACCTGCTGGCTGGGGTCGGCGGCGGCCTGCTCCGGGGCTGCCGGGGCCGGGTTCCAGCGCGGGGTCTCGGTGGAGGAGGGGGCGGTGCGCGGAGTGGATCCGCTGCTCAAGCCGAGCGAGGACGAGCACGAGGGCCAAGCGCCCCAGCCCTGGCTGGCGAGCACCTTCTCGGCGACCGCGATCTGCTGTTCGCGGGTGGCCTGGTTGGCGGTCGCGGCGTATTCGCCGCCGCCGTGAGCATTCCAGGTGGAGGGGGAGAACTGCAGTCCGCCCTGGAAACCGTTGCCGGTGTTGATGCCCCAGTTGCCTCCGGCCTCGCACTGCGCGAGGCGATCCCAATCCTGGTCGGGTGCCGCGCTGGCGTTTCCAGCGAGAGCCACACCTGCGGTGCCGATGATCGCGCCGGTGACGGCGACCTTGGCTACGGTGCGCCCGGTGGAGGTTGGCTTGCGATGGCGTCCACTCATATCGGGTTCTTCTGCCTCTCGTACGCATCTGCACGTGGTCCGGACTGAGAGGTCGTCCGTCCCGCCCCCACCCCTGCTTCCGTTGGGGTCCGGTACCCGCGGGGTGAGGTTTGATGCGGCGGGCCGGTGGTTGCCGGTTGTCCCGGCTGGGTAAGACCGTACGACGATCGGCGCGAAAAATCACTATTTGGTAACCGGCGGGTCTGCGTGGGTCTCGGACCGGTATCGGTTGCGGCGGACAAGCTTCCGCGCAGCTGAGACATGGTGCGGACGGGCCGGTCACGGGCCGCTGCCGCTCCGTTATCGCGCCGTTATGTGACGAGGATCACACTGACGGTTCGGTAACGATTAGCAGGGGTAACCGGTTTACCGCGATCGTCGGCCGGACCACAGTGCGAAAACGATCGCGCAGAGGAAGCCGAGCGGCGCCAACATCGCCAGCAGATACAGCCATAGTGCCGGGTCGGAATCACTGAGGACTGGCGTCAGGAATATGGCGACGATCGCAAGCAAGCCGATCGCGAACAGACCGAGTGCCACGTACAGCAACCGGTCGCCCGCGCGGCGCGGTGAGCGGCTCGGCGGCGGTGGCGCGGATGGATTCGTCACTGCTCGACCGTAAAACTGATGTGCTTGCGTTATTCGCACCGGGGTAGACTCTGTGTCAATCGCGTCCTGCACAGCTGTGGGGCGCGTTCTTTTCGCAAACTGACAGGAGCTGTCCGAGGCGGTATGCCGGACGAGCACCTGGGCAGACGGATGTGCTCGGGCCAGTGGGGCCCGAGTTTCGATGACGAACGGGTGAGTGCAGTGCCGACCGGCAGGGTGAAGTGGTACGACGTCGAAAAGGGCTTCGGCTTCCTTTCCCAGGACGAGGGTGAGGATGTCTATGTCCGTTCGTCCGCGCTGCCCGACGGCGTCGATGGGCTCAAGCCCGGCCAGCGTGTCGAATTCGGCATGGCCGCCGGTCGCCGTGGCCCGCAGGCGCTGAGTCTGAAGGTGCTCGAATCGCCGCCCTCGGTCCGTCAGGGTCAGGACCGCGATCGCGGTGCGCACAAGGAACCCGCCGCGCGCAAGCACACGCCGGACGAGCTGCACGGGATGGTGGAGGACATGATCACCCTGCTCGAGGCCAAGGTGCAGCCGGATCTGCGCAAGGGCAGGTACCCGGATCGCAAGACCGCGCAGCGCATTTCGGAAGTGGTGCGGGCGGTCGCGCGCGAACTCGATCACTGACGTTCGCGGATAACGAATTACGCGCGCTGCCCGGCTTACCGGGCAGCGCGCGAATCGTTTTCAGGCCGACCTTTTCGAGCGACCTGCGAGCAGTCGCTGCCGACCCTTTCAGTCGCTACGACGAGGTACTGATCGACCAGGCCGCATGCGGGACGTAGAACTCGCGGCCCGTCTCATCGCGCGCGAGGATCGGCAGCTGCAATTCGATACCGACGAGCCGCAATTCGGGCTCCGGCTTCGAATCGATGGTGACGGCGAGCGCACCCTCGGGGAAATCGTTGCGGCTCACCACCCGGTCCACCTTCTCGCCGGTGGGCATGGCGTAGACCAGCTGCGCCAGCCAGGGCGCGTCGGCGATCTTCTTCGGCAGCGACAGCTGCAGCGGGTATCCGGCGGGGACGTCCAGGATGACGGTCTCGCCGTACTTGCAGTCCTCCATTTTCACTGTGCAATACAGGAATGGGGACACCGTGACGGTCTTGCCGTGGGCGTATGCGGTGACGGTCGGGTCGGGGTGGTCCGCGTTGCGGACGAACACCGTCAACACGCCGACGAAGGCGACGGTGAACACCAGAAGGGCCGCCGCGCATAGCGCGACGACGGTGCGGGTACTGAGCTTGCTCACGACTGCGCCTCGCTGGCGCTCGGCTCTGTCGCGAGCAAAGCTGCTGTGTCTTTGGTTCGTTCGCTGCGCTCACTCACAGATCGGATCTCCTGTGCCTCGTTGCATGTGCTTAGTTTCGCTACCGCGCTCCTTGCCGCGTTGTGCGGCTCGGTCGGCGTCGGCGTGTCGGTTGGTCGCGACCGCCTGCTCGGCATGTTCGGGGCGATGGCCGCCGAGGCCGGGCAGCAGGGAGTGGCCGCGGTCGCTGATGAAGGTCTGCAGCAGCCCGAACAGCAGGACCGCGGAGATGAACGCGAAACCCTGCCAATAGGTGGTCGGCATCAGCACGCCCGCCGCGCCGCCGAGAACCCAGCTGAGCTGCAGTACGGTCTCGGACCGGCCGAAGCCGGACGCGATCGATTCCGGCGGCAGATCGTCCTGGATGGAGGCGTCCAGCGATACTTTCGCCAGCGCGCTCGCACCCGCCGCGACCAGGGTGGCCAAGGCGGCGCCGAGCAGATTGTCGAGGAAGACCGCGAGCAGGGCGACCGCGCAGCAGGCCGCGGTGCAGCCCAGCACGATCAGTGACGGCTTACCGAGTTTGATCCGGGCGCCGGTCGCGTTCCCGACGAAATTGCCGATCGCCGCGGCCACGCCGACCACGCCGAGCATGGCGGCCTGCTGCCAGCCGCCGTGTTCGGTCGCCTTGGCGACGAAGGCCACATAGAACGTCAGGAAGCCGGTCAAGATGCGAATGGCGCCATTGCCCCACAGTCCGGTCACGACCGCGCGGCCCAGCGGCTGCCTGCGCTTGCGCGGCGGAACCGTGGCTTCGGTTGCCGGACTGAACACTTCGGTCTTCGCGTGATAACTGAGGGTCGCCGGAACCTCGCCCTCGGTGACCTCGACCCAACGCGGGATGCGCAGGCTCAGGAAGGTTCCGGCGATCGCGATCGCGGCGGCCAGCACCAGTGCGCCATTGGAGCCGGCGATCGCGGCGGCGAGTGCGGCGACCGCGCCCGCCCCGATGGTGCCGCCGACCAGACCGAACACGGTGAGCCGAGAGTTGGTGCGCACCAGGTCGATTTCGGGTGGCAGCACGCGCGGCGTCACCGCACTCTTGAGCACCGAGAACGATTTGCTGCCGATCATCATGCACAGGGCGAGCGGATACAGCGCCCAGCTGTCGAAGGCGATGATCAGTACCACCGCGACCACCACGCGCAGGGCGAAGGAGGTGGCGAGTGCGAGGCGGCGGCCGCGCTGTAGTCGGTCCAGCATCGGTCCGACGAGCGGGGCGATCACCGCGAACGGGGCGATAGTGATCAATAGGTACAGCGCGACTTTGGTTTTGCTCTCCGCGGTCGCGCTGGCGAAGAACAGTGTGTTGGCCAGGGCCACCGCGATCGCGGCGTCGAGGGCGAAGTTCGCCATGGTGGCGTATGTCAGCGCGGTGAGGCCGGATTTGTCGGCGCCGTCGGCCTTGGCGGCGCGCTGGAAGGTGGCGACACCACGAGAGGTGAGCTCACGGCCGCGCATGGCGGCGACCCGGGTGACGGTCAGCTTGCGTGGAACGCGCTGCGGCTCGGCCGGAATTTCGGGTTCCGGCGGCGGGTCTGCCGGTTTCGCGGATCCGCCGGGCAGCGGCTTGGTCGGCGGTGGTTCGCGGCGTTGCGGTGGTGGTTCAGGTGGCAGCGGCGGAAGCGGGGACCGACGGGGCGGGGTGTGGGGTGGCGGGTAGCGGTCGTAACCGGGGTGACGCTGGATCGGTGGGGACTCCTCGCCATCCCACGGACCGCGGTCGGAACCGGAGGGATCGCGGGGAGTAGTCACGACGTCAATTCTGTCGTACATCGGCGACTTGGGTTCAATTGCCGCTCCAAGCCGTCCGGAAAGGTGAGCTCAGTCCGGTACGAATCGGACCTCGAACATGGTCGGCCAGTATTTGCCGGTGATCAGGAAGCGGTCCGTGCCGGGCAGCTGCGCGATGCCGTTGAGCACATCGGTGCGCGCGCGCACGGTCGCGGGCAGCAGTCCGCTCGCGTCGATGACCGCGAGCACACGGCCGGTTTCGGGATCGATGTGCAGGATCTCGTCGGTGGGATAGGAATTGGCGTAGACGGAACCGTCGGCGGCGCAATCGAGTTCGTTGAGGTGGGCACGGTTTCGGGTGGTGAGGGTAACCGTGCCGGTCACGGCGAAGGTGAGCGGATCGCGGAAGGTGAGGGTGTCGGTGCCGTTGCTCATCACCACTTTGCCCGCGTGGGTGCACAGCCCCCAGCCCTCGCCGTCGAAGGACGCCCTGGCGCGTTCGGCCAATGTCGCCGGATCGCGGGCGATCGCGACCCGGTCCTTCCAGGTGAGCTGCCAGAGGGTGCCACCGGCTTTGGTGACGCCTTCGCCGAAGTAGGGCGTGGGCAGTTCGGCTCTGGTCAGTTCGTTGCCGGTCGTCAGTTCGGTGGCGCGCACGCCCGACGCGCCCGGCATGCCGGTGGCTTCGTAGAGCACGGTGCCGTCGACCTCCAGACCCTCGGTAAACGCCCGTGGATCGTGCGGACGGGTGCCGACCACCTCGATATGCAGTCGCGGCGGATCGTCGTCCGAGCCGCCACACCCGGTGATTCCGAGCAGGCTGACCAGGACAACGACGGCCAACGAACGCCGATTGCGCTCCATACGGCAAAATGTAGGCCGTGAGCGCAGTATCTGTTTCGCAGTCCGGCGTGCGGCCGATCCTTGCCGATGCCGTCGACGTGGCCCGCCGTGCGCTCCTGGAGCTGGAGCCGACGGGTGTCGGCGCGCATATCGGTGTCACCGGCGAGGACGATGCCGCGGCGACGCACCGGTTCGAGGCCACCCTGCCCGGTTACCGCGGTTGGCAATGGGCGGTCGTGGTGGCGGCCCCGCCGGACGCGCAGTACGCGACGGTGAGCGAATCGGCGCTGCTGCCCGGTCCGGACGCGCTGGTCGCACCCGATTTCGTCCCGTGGGAGCAGCGCATCCGCCCCGGCGATCTGGCGCCCGGCGACCTGCTCGCCCCGCCCGCCGATGATCCCCGGCTGGTGCCCGGATACGTCGCGAGCGGCGATCCGGCCGTCGACGAGGTCGCGCTGGAAATCGGCCTTGGCCGTACCAAGGTGCTCAGCCGCGAGGGCCGCGAAGAAGCCGCCGAACGCTGGTACTCCGAATACGGCCCCGAAACCGATATGGCCAAGGCCGCCCCCTCCACCTGCGGCCGCTGCGGCTTCTACCTCCCCCTCGCGGGCGCCCTCCGCTCCGCCTTCGGCGTCTGCGGCAACGCCATGGGCGCCGACGGTCACGTAGTACACGCCGAATACGGCTGCGGCGCGCACTCCGACGTAGAGGTCCCGACCGGCGGCGGATCGCCGCTGTACGAGGCGTACGACGACGCGGCGTTCGATGTGATCCCGGTGGAGGCATTGCGCAAGCCCACCGCACCGGACGCGGTGACCATCGAGGGTGAGTCCTCCACCGCGCCGGGCATCAGTGATGCGGCGATCGCGGCCGAACCGACCACGGTCGAGCCGAGCGATCGTGCCGCATCCGATACCGCGACCCAGCCGGGCGAGGCAGGGGTCGGCGATGTTGCGACCAGCTCAGTGGAGTCGGCTGCCAACTCGTCGGATGATGTTGTGGCCGAGCCGAATGCGTCGGTTGCGCACGATGTCTCGATGCCCGGCGCGGACAGCGATGCCGATGCTGAGGCCGCCGGAGATCTGACCGGTGAGGTCGTCGCGCCGACTTCGGTCGAGCCCGGCGTTGATACGTCGAGTGCTGCCGCGGCTGAGTCGCCCAGCGCGGTGGAGCCGACTGCTCTCCCGTCGGATGACGTTGCGGCCGAGCCGAATGCCGCGGTTGATTTCTCCGCGGGTGGTGTGGACAGCGAGCCCGGTACTGATGCTGCTGAAGGTCTGACCGGCGATGTCGTTGTGTCGACCGTCGTTGGTGCACCGAGTGATATTGCGGCCGAGTCGCCCAGCGCTGTCGAACCGAGTGCTGTCACCGCGTCGGATGATGTTGCGGTTGAGCCGAATACGGCCGCCGCGCACGATGCCGCCGCGCCGAGCGGGGGCAGCGAACCCAGTGACGCTGCTGTGGATCTGACAGCTGGTCCGCTGACTGAGCCCGATTCGGCGGTCGTCGAGGATGCTGTGGCACCGAATGTCGGCACCGAGGCAGGTGATGCGGCTGCCGTAACTCGGACTGCTGCAAATGCTGAGCCGACCTCCCCGGAGCACGGCGCTGCTGCGTCGCGTTTCGGCAGCCAACGGCCCAGCGCGGTCGAGTCGGACGCTGCGCATCTGCCGGGCGAGGCTGCGGCAGAGTCGAGCACATCGGGTGAGACCGATGTCCTCGCCCAGGGTGTGGCCGACATACCCAGCACCGCAGCCACATTCAGCCCTGCTGCTGACGTGGTCGCTGAGCCGGGCGTGGTGGTCGAGCCTGCTGGCGCATCCGATGCGGACCGCGAGTCGATCGGCGCAGTCGCGCCCGGCGCGGATGCGACGGAAGGCCCGGTTGGATCGACGACGGGTGCATCCATCAGTCGCGAGACCGAGCCGAACGGTGCGACTGCCGAGAGCGTGGCAGGTCCTGAGGCCGCGGCCAGCGCGGGCTCGGCAAGCTTCCCCACTTCGGTAGATCCGAGCGCCGAAGCTGCTGCGTCGCAGCGGGAGTCGAGTGCCGAGCTTGCGTCCGGTGCAACCGCCGGGAGCGCCGAGGTAGCTCCCGAGGCAGTGGCGAGTGGCGCAGCAGGCGACACCGCCGCAGTTGAGTCGAGCACCGGAGTGGCCGCGTCGCAGCCGGAGTCGGGCGCCGACATCGCGTCTGGTGCGAGTGTGGACGTCGATGGCGGCATTGCTCACGCTGACGGCGAAACCGCCGGTGCTGATGGCGCGTCGGTCGACTCTGTCAGTCGGGATGCGGGCATCGACGGCGCTGCTCACGTTCGCGGCGAGATCACGGGCGTGGATGACGAGTCCGCCGATCTCGGCAGTGCGAGTGCGGACATCGGCGGTGGCGTTGTGCACGTTGACGGCGAGACTGCTGGTGTTGATCGCGGGGCAGCCGACGCTGACAGTGCGACTGCGGACTCTGATGGCGGGGCCTCTGTTGTTCATGACGAGGCGGTCGGTGCTGCCGGTGGCGTCGCGGACGCTGACGGCGGGGTCGCCGGTGCCGATGGTGACGCCGCTGACAGTGCGGGTGGGAGCGGGCCCGGGGCTGCGGCTCGGCCGGAGTTCGGGTCATCGCTGCAGGGGTGAGCGCGGTATCGGCGGCGGATCCGTTCGGGACGTCGGGGCTACGGGCGGGGGTTCTCGCGGCTTGGCGTGATTCGCCTACTCGGTTGCGGGAGGATGCGGCGACCGAGGCGGATCTGGTGCGGGCGGGGTATCGGGATCGGCTGCTGACCGAATTGGCGCAGAATGCCGCGGATGCGGCGGCCAAGGCCGGTGTCGCGGGCCGGGTGGTGGTGCGTCTCGTCGACGGCGCCGTGCACATTTCGAATACCGGTGCACCGCTGGATCTTTCGGGCGTGCACGCGCTGACCGCACTGCGTGCTTCCGGCAAGGCGGATCCGGCCGCGAGCGTCGGCCGGTTCGGCGTCGGCTTCACCGCCGTACGCACGGTAAGCGAAGAGATCGAGGTCCGATCGACCACCGGCTCCATACGGTTCTCCCACGAACTCACCTGGAAAGCCCTGCGTGACAACGCGATCACCGTCCCCGCCGACACCTTCACACCACCCGTCCTCCGCCTGGCTTGGCCGACCGACGCCACCCCGCCATCAGACGCAGACACCGAAATCGTCCTGCGCCTGCACCCCGATATCGACCCCCAATCCCTACTCGCCGCAATGCGCGCCGAAGCCGTCGACCTCCTCCTCGAGCTGCCCGCTCTACAGAGCATCCGAATCGGCGACGACGAGATCACCAGCACGGTCACCGATCTGCCCACTGAAGGTCCGCACCAGCGCGAGCACGAAGATCCCCACCCCGCACACGGCAGCGAGGATTTCGGTGGCGGCACTTCGCATCCGCACAGTCGACACGGCGTGTCAGACGGCAGTGGTGACACCCTCGTGAACCCAACTCGCGGCCATACCGACCCGAGCAGTGGCTATGCGGATCCCAGTCCCGGGCATGTGGACTTCAGCGGCGGTAATCCGGACCCGACCCGCAGCCACGCGGATCCGACTCTCGGGCATGTGGATCCTGCGCGGGGGGGTGCCGACCCGAGTGGTGGGCGCGCCGACCCGAGCGACGGCCGCGCGAACCCGAGTGACGTGCGCGCGGACCTGAGTGGCGGCCACGCGGACCTGAGTGGCGGCC
>NZ_BDBY01000208.1 GCF_001613225.1 Nocardia pseudovaccinii NBRC 100343 | reverse complement strand
ACGCACCGAAGAACTGATCACCGAAGTCAGCACCGGAATCGACGACCTATCCGGCGTCGAACAGAAAACCACCACCACAGTCGCACTCGATTTCGGCCGCATCACCATCGACCGCGACCTCGTCCTCTACCTATTCGGCACACCAGGCCAAGACCGATTCTGGTTCCTGTGGGACGAACTCTCACGCGGCGCACTCGGCGCCATCGTCATCGCCGACACCCGACGACTCGACAACTCCTTCGCCGCCGTCGACTTCTTCGAACGACGCCGACTCACCTTCCTCGTCGCAGTCAACTGCTTCGACGGCGCACCCGTCTACACCATCGACGAAGTCCGCGACGCACTCGACCTCGACGACCACATCCCCGTCATGCTCTGCGACGCCCGCGACCGCACCTCCAGCAAAGACGTACTGCTCAACCTGGTGCAACACCTCATCGAACGAGCCGGGCCAGCTCCCGCCGCCACCTGAGCATCAGCACGATGATGACCACGACCGCGATTCACATACCCGATGTGTAGGCAGGATGGTCGAAGATTCCGTCCGCGAAACGCCATTGCAGGTGCATCGCGGTGAGGTTGACGGCCGAGGCGACGAGCGCGAGCAAATAGATGTATAGCATCGGATTGCTCGCGTCCGGATTCGTTGCGATCTCGGTCACCAGCAGCGCCGACCACAGCGCGGTGAGTGCGATAAACGGGCCACGTAGCCGCATCGGACGCACCGGGGCGTAAACGAGATTCGGCACCCGATGCTGTGGCCCGTCGGGGAGCGCGGCCAGGCTGCGACTTCGCTTCGGAATCACCAACCTCCGCACCAGCCCGGCGATGACTGCGGTCAGCACGATGACGGCGATGAGATGCACAGGACGCGTGTCCTCCCTCGTGTGAGATTTCGTCGGCATGCACAAATAGATTCGGTCACGTGCGCGGTTGCCGATAGCCACCCATGGGGTGGACATCGCCCACCCCGAAGGATTTCTCCGAACCGGACCATCTGCGTGCAGCGGGGGCACTGACCGCACCCTTGGGTGCCTTGATGCGGTGGCGCCGGTCGCGGAGCCTGTTCATAGCCGGGCTTCCCCGGGCCGCATCACGAGGAAAGCAATGCCAATTTTCGAACAATCGAGCAGAGCCGAACGACATTGTGGTGGAACCCTTTACACCGAGCGGGTGCTGATTATCGATCAGAAGCCCAAGCTGATCGAGACGTCCACCGAGTACGCCGTGCTGGACGAGAACGGCCAGCGGCTCGGGTCCGTAGTTGAGGTCGGTCAGAGTCGACTGCAGAAGGCCACTCGCTTTTTCGGTGACTTCAATAATTTCTTGACCCACCGGCTCGAGATGCGAGATGCCTCGGACAATCCCGCGCTCACGGTGACGCGACCCCGGAAGGTGTTCAAGTCGAAGGTCGTCGTCGACGGGCCCGTGGGACAGCCGATCGGCCGGATTGTCCAGGAGAACTGGATGGGCAAAAAGCGTTTCGCGCTGCGTGCCGATGGCACCCGGATCGGGACTATCCACGCAGACCGGCTGTTCCAACCTCGAAGGTTCACGATCGTCGATCACACCGACACGGAAATCGCCCGGATCATCAGAACCACAGCCAGCCTGGAACGGGCGATCATGTCGGCCGAAACCTACGCGCTGGTGATCGACAAGCCGTTGCGCGAACCGATGGCCAGCCTTGTCCTTGCCTCTGCGGTGGCGATCAACACCGCGATCATGCAGGTGAAATCGACCACCGTGCTGGATCTGATCCCTTAGTCCGAACCGGTCGGCGCGGGTGTGGACGTGAGGGCGAATCGAGCGATGAACCCCTCGACGAATTCGCGCAGTTGGTCGTGGCCTTGCACCATGCCCACCGCTCCTTCGTTGCAGATGATGCGCGCTGCTCCGGTGAGCAGGATTGCCATCACCACCGGCGGATACACCGAGAGGTCGACGCCGTGTGAGCGCAGGACCATGGTCACCGCCGCGGTCTCGATGTCACGCACCCGTTCGGCGTAGGTCTTCAGCTCGGCGCCGATCACCTTGCGGTGGTTGGCCAGCGCCATCCACTCGGTGCTGAGCCGGGTGTAGCCGGTGTCGGTGTTGATCAGCCACAACACCCGCAGTGGATCGTCGTCGGTGAGGGCTTGGCGCATCCGCTCCAGCGCCTGATCGCCGGAGTCGCTCAGCACCGCGAGGAACAGGTCGTCCATCGTGGGGAAGTAGTAGTAGACCAGCGCCGACTTCACTCCGGCTCGCTCGGCTACCCGCCGTGAGGTCGCCGCGGCATATCCATCCTCACGCATGATTTCCTCGGTTGCCGCCATCAACCGCTGGCGGGTGCCGATCTCGGCCGTTTTCGCGGTGCTGCGCCCCGCCATCAGCCGCAACTTCGCACCGCGCCGCCGAACCCTGACTGTCCTCGCCGTATCGCGCTACGCATAAGGCACTCTAACATTTGATCGGTCGATAAATTCCGCAGGCAGACCGGATCGGCCCAGGTGAGGCCCATTCTGTTGCCGGATCCGTCGGCATGCGCCCGACGGATCCGGTGTGCGAGCGCGCCTACTTCAGCGTGCTCCCCGCATCGACGGTCATGGGAAGGCCGGTGATGTAGCGGGCTTCGTCGGAGGCCAGGAACAACACTGCGTTGCTGATGTCCTCCGGCTCGACCCAACCCACCGGCAGTACATGCATGAACTGCGCTACCGGCCTGAAGTCCTCGACCCCCGGATTCTCCAGATCCGGACGGAACATCTTCATCGTGCCCTCGTTCATGAACATCGGCGTGTTGACATTGGTCGGGTGCACCGAGTTGACCCGGATCGAGTGCTGTCCCAATTCGACCGCGAACGTCCGCATCAGGCCGACCACTCCGTGCTTGGCGGCGATGTAGTGCCCGGTGTTCGGGTAGGCCTTGAGTCCGCCCACCGAACTCGTCAGGATGATCGATCCACCGTTTCCTCCGGAAAGCAGGTGCGGCACAGCGGCTTTCACGGTCTTCCAGACGCCGGAAAGGTTGATGTCGATCATCACGGTCCAATCCTGCTCGCTGGTCTGGTCCAGCGTCGCACCACCGTTGCCGATCCCCGCGTTGGCCACGATGATGTCCAGGCGCCCCAACTGCTCCACACCGCTGTCCACGGCGGCCTTCAACGCCTCGAAATCCCGGACATCGACCTCGGCGGTGACAATGCGCCTGCCCAGCCCCTTCACCAGTTCCGCGGTTTCGGCCAGATCCTCCGGGGTCGACGGCGCGATCTGATCGCTGCCACTGACGGGCTTGCACGCGTCGATGGCGATGATGTCGGCGCCCTCTTGCGCCAAGCGCACCGCGTGACTGCGCCCCTGCCCACGCGCCGCGCCCGTGATGAAGGCGACCTTGCCTTCGACCCGTCCAACCATGAAACACCTCGTTCGTTCGCGGATCGAAACCGATCCCATATCAGCAATTTCTGATCGATCGATCAAATTGGACACCCGCGACGTCGTGATGTCAATGACTGATCAGTACCCCGGCTGCGGACGACGCGACGCAGCGCATCTCGCCGACAACGCGCGAGCATCAACCAGACTGGAATGATTCACGAAAAACACAGGTTAAGCCCGTTTGCCGACATCAGATGCTCGCGCGGATCAGCATTCGCGGATCCCCGGCGGCTCTCGCCACTCTTGACCGCCCAACACGGCGCGTGCTACTACTTCCCCACTCTAATCTGATCGATCGATCAAACAATGTATTCTTGACCTGAAGAGGGTGCGAGTAATGGCCGACTTGGCTTCCGTCGACTACTTTTCCGATGAATCGGTCGCCCAGAGTCCGTACGAATATCTGGCCTACCTGCGAACTCGGAACCCGGTGTTCCGCGAACCCCACTACGGGGTCATGGTGGTCACCGGCTATCAGGAAGCCAACGAGGTATTCCGCAACGCCGATGCCTTCTCGGCCTGCGTCGCTATCGGTGGACCTTTCCCACCGTTGCCGTTTATTCCGGTCGGTGACGACATCAGCGCGCAGATCGATGAACACCGGCACCGGTTCCCGATCTTCGAGCACATGGTCACCATGGACCCACCGCAGCACACGCGCACCCGCACTCTGCTGAGCCGATTGCTGACTCCCAAACGGCTCACCGAGAACCGTGACTACATGTGGCGGCTGGCCGATCGCCAGTTCGACGAGATCGTCAGCGGGGGCCGGTGTGAATTCCTCGGCGACTACGCCAAACCCTTTGCCACGCTGGCCATCGCCGACCTGCTCGGCGTTCCCGACAACGACCGCGACGAATTCCGAGCCAGGCTGGGCGGCTACGAAGAGCCGGGGAGTCGAGTGGGCGCGCTCGACCACGAACCGGTGGGCACGAACCCGCTGCAATGGCTCGAGGAGACCTTCGGCGAATACATCAGCGACCGCAGAACCACGCCCCGCGACGACATCCTGGGCATCCTCGCGTCCACGACCTATCCGGACGGATCACTGCCCGATCTCATCGATATCGTGCGACCGGCGACCTTCTTGTTCGCGGCAGGGCAGGAAACGGTCACCAAACTGCTGAGCTCGGCCGTGCGAGTGCTCGCCGAACGCCCGCAGTTCCAGCAGCTGCTACGTGAAAACCGCAGCCAGGTCGGTCCTTTCATCGAGGAATCGCTGCGCACCGACAGCCCCACCAAGGTCGACTTCCGGTTGACCCGCAAGACCACACGAGTCGGCGATGTCGAGATCCCCGCGGGCACGGTGGTCATGCTCTGCATCGGCGCGGCGAACCGGGATCCACGCAAATTCGAGGACCCCGACGAGTTCCGGCTCGATCGCCGCAATTCCCGCGAACACATCGCATTCGGCCGCGGCATCCACACCTGCGCAGGCGCACCGCTGGCCCGGACCGAAGGACAGGTCACGCTGGACCGGATGCTCGACCGTCTCCAGGACATCGATATCGACGAGAGCGCCCACGGCCCCGCGCAGCACCGCACCTATCAATATGAACCGACGTTCCTCTTGCGTGGATTACGCGAACTGCACATCACCTTCGCCGAAGCGGACCGGTGATGCGCGACAGCCTTGTCCGGACTTCCGGTGATCCCCGGTGAAGGCCACTGTCGATGCCGACCGTTGCCGCGGGCACGGCGTATGTGTCGCGCTGTGCCCGGCCGTCTTTCGGCTCACCGACAACGGCTATGCCGAAACCATCGATCCGTCGGTTCCCATCCGGTACCAGGACGCAGTCACCGACGCGGCGAGTGCCTGTCCCGAACACGCCATCGTGACGCAGTGACCGATCCGCTCCGGCGGAAGGTTCTCTGCGCTAACGGTTTTCGCGACGCCCGCGGTATCGAGGGGGTTTGTTCGGCGATACGCCGCAATGTGGCCTGCAGGTTCGATACGGTTCATCCTCAGTTTGGTTGCCGCGCAGGGGCGTCGGTGTCACCCTCACTAGTGTGTCTACGCCCGAGCGGACGAACCGGGCCGGATACGCCGAGATCACCCCGGCGTACCGACTCCTCGACATAGTGCACGGCACGGCGCTCGCCCGTGCCGAGCGGCGGCTGCATCGCGAGTTCACGATCTTGTTCGACGCCAACACGATTCACCATTTCCTGCACGACTCCTACTCGCAGATCACCGCACGCGCGCCGGTGAAGCTGTACGTGCCACTACTGGCCGAGCGCTTCGCCCGGCAACAGCTGCACGCACGAGCCAAGGTGGAGGGCCGCGTCGAGCACGCGGTCCCGGTGGTGCTGTTCCTGTGCACATTCAATGCCGGACGTTCGCAGATGGCGCTGGGCTTCTTCGAGCACTACGCACAGGGTCGGGTGTTGGCCTGGTCCGGTGGGTCCGAGCCGAGCGGGGCGCTCAACGCGGCGGCGGTCGCGGCCATGGCCGAGGTGGGCATCGATATCTCCCACGAGTTCCCCAAGACCTGGACCGACGAGATCATCCTGGCCGCCGACGTCATCATCACCATGGGCTGCGGCGACGTGTGTCCACTGGTGCCCGGCATCCGGTACGAAGATTGGGGCGTGGACGATCCGGCCGGGCTACCGGTGGCCGACGTGCGGCCGATCCGCGACGATATCCAGCAGCGTGTGATCGATCTGCTGGCCAGCCTCGACCTCCTGATCACCTCCTGACCTGACCCCCCGATGTCGCTTCGCGCACCGGCACCGTGAGCATCGCGACGATCATGTCGATGATCTCGGCGGTGTCGCGCCCCGGGACCGGGGTGCGCACGCCCGCTTCCAGCGCACGTTCGTAGTCGGCGATCAGGGCGAACATGACGGTCGCCATGGTTTCCATGCGCTGACGGCGTCGGCGGGGCGGGAGTTGCGGGAGGGCCGCGTCCAGGCGGGTGGCGATAATGCGGACGGCAGCGCGGTCGGCACCGGCGAGACGGCGGGCGTCGGCGATCACGGGATGGGCCCGCACCACCTCGAGGAAGCGGCCATAGTGGGTGACCTGTGCCGTGTAGATGAGTTCGAGGATGGGGGCGGCGAGCATCGCGACCAGTGTGCGGATCTCGTGTGCGGCGCCCTCGTCCTCGTATTGGGCGAGCAGTCCCATTCGGCGGTCTTCGAGCCAGTTCATGCGCCGGTCGACGATGGCCTCGAGCAGACCGCTACGGGAGTCGAAGTAGTAATGCACCGCGGAGTTGTTGCGCTGACCCGCGGCCGCGGCGATATCGCGGAGCGGGACGTCCACGCCGCGTTCGGCGATGAGTCGTTCACCCGCGTCGAGCAGTGCCGAACGCGGATCCTCGGTGGCCATATCAGCACGATACTAAACCCGAGTGTTGACTACATTAAGCGTAGGTGCTTAATTTGGGCGATACGAAGCAGTCTTTGTGCAGCAGAGTCGAGGTGATCCGATGACCATCGCGCGGGGCCCGATCTTCCAGCTGTGCTGGGTGGTGCGCGATATCGAGGCGGCCCAGCGCGAGTTCACCGGGCGATACGGCGTCGCGAAGTGGTTCACCATCCCGGACGTGCGCTTCGGGCCGCGGTCGTGCGAATTGCGTGGCGCGCCCGCCGATTACACGATCACGGTGGCATTGGGGTACGCGGGCGGGCAGCAGTTGGAGTTGATCGAGCCCAAGTCCGGGACCAGTTTGTATTCCGAACATCTGGACAGAGTCGGGCCCGGACTGCATCACGTCGCGTGGGTGCCCGAGGACTATGACGCGGCGCTGGCCGAGGCGAACGCGAGCGGAGCCGAGATCCTCGCGCGCGGCGCGTTCGAGGGCGTCGGGATGGAGTTCGCCTATCTCGACGGCGGCGCACTCGGCTCCGCCGTCGAGCTCATGCGGCTGTCACCGGATATGCGGGCGATGTTCGATTATCTGATTCCGGAAGGGTTTTCGAACCCATGGACGTAGGAACCGAACTCCCCCAGCTCATTACCGACCCGATCGAGTGGGATGTGACCGCGCAGGTGATCGTGGTCGGATGCGGTATCGCCGGGGCGTGCGCGGCGATCAGCGCCGCCGAAGCGGGGGCGCGGGTGCCGCTACTCGAGCGCACGGGTGCGGCGGGCTGCGCTTCGGCGTTGGCGGCCGGGCATTTCTACCTCGGTAGGGGTACTGCGGTGCACCAGGCGACCGGGTATGCGGACAGTGTCGAGGCGATGATCGCCTACCTCGAGGCGGTCACTCCCGAGCCCGATGCATGGACGGGGCATCCATGACCGCGTCGTTCCACGCTCCGGCCGAGTTGTTGTACGGGGTGATCGTGAACAAGGCGGGGCGGCGGTTCGTGGCGGAGGATTCCTATCACGGCCGAACCGCGGCCGCTGTTGTCGCACAAGCGGATTCGACTGCGTTCCTGATCGTGGACAACCAGCATATGGTGTGGCCGGAGCTACCGATGGTGAAGTTCGTCGACGGGTGGGATTCGGTGCCGGAGATGGCATCGGCGCTCGGCATGCCGAGCGTTGCGCTGCGAAAGACGTTGGAGGACTACAACGTCGCGGCGGCGCAGGGATGCGATCCGGCGTTCGGTCAGCATCCCGACTGGCTGACGCCGTTGGCGGAAGGTCCATGGGGTGCCTTCGATCTCACCCCTGGTCGGGCGACGTACGTCGGGTTCACCCTCGGTGGGCTGCGGATCTCGGTCGATGGTGTGGTGCTTCGCGCCGACGGATCGGTGATCTCCGGGCTGTATGCGGCGGGCGCGTGCGCCTCGAATCTGGCGCAGGACAGTTCCGGCTATTCCAACGGGACGTGTCTGGGCGAGGCGTCGTACTTCGGGCGACGCGCGGGTGCACATGCGGCGGGACTGGCCGCCGCATCGAACAGGGCGCACAGCGCCGAAAGTATGGAAGGCGATTGAGATGCGATTCACCTATGCCGAGACCATGACGGACCCGACCTTCTATCTGCCGCTGGCCCAAGCCGCGGAGGCAGCCGGGTACACGTCGATGACGATCGCCGACAGCGTGGCGTATCCGAAGGAATCCGACGCCACCTACCCATACACGCCCGACGGCAATCGCGAGTTCCTGGAGGACAAACCGTTCATCGAGGCCTTCGTGTTGTCGGCGGCCATCGCGGCGGCCACAACGACACTGCGGCTGACGCCCTTCGTGGTGAAGCTGCCCATCCGGCCACCGGTGCTGGTGGCCAAACAGGCCGCCTCGATCGCCGCATTGAGCGGGAACCGGTTCGGGTTCGGCGTCGGCATCAGCCCGTGGCCGGATGATTTCGAAATCATGGGTGTCCCGTTCGAACACCGCGGCGCGCGCATGGACGAGTGCATCGACATCGTGCGCGGACTCACCGCGGGCGGCTATTTCGAATACCACGGGGAGTTCTACGATCTGCCGCCCATCAAGATCAGCCCGGTGCCCACCGAGCCGATTCCGATTCTGATCGGCGGACACAGCGGTCCGGCGTTGCGGCGTGCGGCCCAGCGCGGCGACGGCTGGATGCATGCGGGCGGCGATCCGGCCGAATTGGATCGGCTGCTCGCGAAGCTCGATGTCCTGCGCGCCGAATACGGCACCCGCAAGGATTTCGAGATCCACGTCATCTCGCTGGACGGGTTCACCGTGGACGGTGTGAAGCGGTTGGAGGACAAGGGGGTCACCGACGTGATCGTGGGCTTCCGCTACCCGTACACCACCGAACCGGATACCGAATCGCTGGACACCAAGATCGCGCACCTGTCCCGGTTCGCAGAGAAGGTCATCGCGAAGACGAACTGAACCGGGGTGAGGCCCGTCACGAACTCCCGGTGTCACAGAATGTGGTGGTCCGGCGTCTGGTGAACGACGCGGTCGAGATCCAACAGACAGGAGCCATCCGTGGCCACACATTTCCGGATGCCGGGGGCGCAGTCGTGAGCGTGGATCCTGCTACCGAAGTCTTTGTCACCCACCGCAACCTGCTCTTCACCGTCGCCTACGAAATGCTCGGCTCGGCCGCCGACGCCGAAGACGTCCTCCAGGAAACCTGGCTGCGCTGGGCAGGCGTCGACCTCGACACCGTGCAGGACCAACGCGCGTACCTCGTCCGAATCACCACCCGTCAGTCACTCGACCGGCTACGCACACTCGGACGCCGCAAAGAGACCTACATCGGACCCTGGCTCCCCGAACCACTACTGACCACACCCGACGTCGCCGACGATGTCGAACTCGCCGAGCACGTCTCCATGGCGATGCTGCTGGTACTCGAGACACTTGCCCCGACCGAGCGCGCGGTATTCGTACTACGCGAGGTGTTCGATCTGCCCTACGACGAGATCGCCGAAGCCGTCGACAAAACCCCGGCCGCGGTCCGTCAGATCGCCCATCGCGCCCGAGCACATGTGGCCGCGCGCCGACCTCGCGGGCCGGTTTCGTCGGCCCAAACCCGAGATGTGCTCGCGGCGTTCCAGCGGGCGGTCGAAAACGGCGACATCCAGGGTCTGCTCGATATGCTCGCGCCCGATGCCGTGCTCGTGGGCGATGGTGGCGGAATCAAACAAGCCCTGCCGCGGCCCGTCACGGGAGCCGACAAGGTGGCCCGCCTTTTGGCCGCCTTCCCGGGCAGAATCACTGCTGCGTTGTCGCTGCAACCGGCCCAGGTCAATGGCTGCCCGGCGCTGGTCATACGGCTCGACGACGAGCTCGATACGGTCATGGCGGTGCGCATCGACGACGGCCTCATCACCGGCATCTACTCGGTTCGAAACCCCGAAAAACTGTCGCATATGCAGCGGGAGAGCAGCTTGCGCCGCTGAGTCCGAAGCCTCGGAGCAGACAGGACCGTCCTCGGCGAAGAACCTTCACTTGCCCCTGCGCTCAGGCACACCACCACCACTGCGGCAATCCGTGCAACGGCCAGGACCCGGTTTGTGTCGCAGTGCAGCCGCGCCACACAGGCGCGGCCATCTGCATGGCCGATCATTCAGCGCACACGTCACCAGTACGGTGCGCGGCTGAGCGGCAGGCGTGCATTACCCGGCACGAGGTCGTGCCTGCGTCGCGGCCCGAGTGAGACATGCACTCGCTTCCGGCGTAGATACTCGGCCTCGAGATCTCGCTCGATCTCGGCATTTACGGGTGCGATGCGGCGAGGGCGGCCGAGGCGGCGGCGAGGGTTTGGGATCGGTAGGAGCTGCCGAAGAGGACGACGTGCACGAGGAGTGGGTGCAGCTGGTGCAAGGGGATGCGCTGGCGCCAGCCGTCGGCGAGTGGGTGGGTTTCGTGGTAGGCGGTGCGGATACGCTCCAGGTACGGGGCGCCGAAGAGGGCGAGCATGGCGAGGTCGGTTTCGCGATGACCACCGTGGGCGGCGGGGTCGATGACGAGCGCGCGGTCGGCGGTCCACAGGATATTGCCGGACCACAGATCGCCGTGGATGCGGCTGGGTGGTTCGGGTGGACCCGCGAGGGTTTCTATGTTCTCGATCACGCGTTCCAGCAAGCGAATTCCGTCGCGACCGAGATCGGCGGCCGCACGCGGTAGGTAGGGTGCGAGGCGATAGTCGGCGTACCAGCGCGCCCATGAACCGTCGAGCTGGGTGTTGTCCAGCGGCAGATCGGCAATCCAACCCGACCACGGCGCACCGAAGGACTCCGGCGAATCCTCGTGCAGCGCAGCAAGTTCGCGCCCGAAACGCGCCGCGGCCGATGCGGTCGGCGCGGCCGCCGAAACCCAGGGCAGCACCAGCATCCCGGCATCGACAGCCAGCACCTCGGGCACCAACTCCGGCACCCCCGCGGCGAGCCACCGCAGCCCCGCCGCCTCCGCCGCGAATACCGACGCCTGGTCGCGCGCGGCCTTCACGAAGACCTCGCGACCGTCGCCGAGCACTGCCCGATGCAACGTCCACGAATGCTGTGATCCCAGCTCGGTGATCGACTCCACCGTCACGCCGACCAGCGCCGCGAGATTCGCCGCGCCCGTCACCTCGGTCCCCTGCCCACGATCCCGAACCTACCCCGCCCGGCCTCCACTTCGGCGAAGAAGTCCGTCGGCCGCCCCCTGCGTTCTCCCACATCCGAAATCGCCGCGCCGGTCTCCCACAGGCTCGTTCGACCCGAATGCGGTGGCCCCCGTGTGTTGTTCGCAGCAACAGTCGGGCCCGCTGGCGACGCCGCTTTCGCTCGTGCCGGGAAGTCTCCGGACACAACAGCGCGCATCGCCGCCGTGTGCTCGGTTCAGCGTGGGCACACCCGGCTCGGCCATGCCGAATGCCGGAGCAATCAACCTTGTCACTGGCATCGATCACCGATCACGCACAAGGCACGCTCTCTGCGACACCGCTCATCACGATGCAGTGTTGAGCCGCTTCTTCGTCTCGTCATCGGCCGGGAAGAACGATTCGATAGCGAGTTCGGCGACGGTCACGTTCATCGGTGTGCCGAAGACGGTGGTGACGCTGATGAAGGACAATTCATGGTCTTCGTGACGCAAGCGCAGCGGCACCACGGCCTGATCCGGTTCAGGAAGGGTGAGATCGACTGTGCCGCCGGGATATTCGCGCAGTTCGTCGCGGAGCTCGATCAGGTCGGGTGAACCGGTGACTTCGATCTGGCGCGACAGGCGTTCGAAAATATGGCCGCGCCATTCGGCGAGATTGACGATGCGGCTCGCCATGCCGTCGGGGTGCAGGCTCAGGCGCAGGGCATTGACCGGTGCGGTGAGCAGCTTCGGGTCGATACCCGTCAACAGCAGTGCCACACCGGAATTGGCGTCGATCATGTTCCAGCTCTGGTCGATGGCCAGCGCGGGATAGGGGTCGTGGCCCGCGAGGATTTGGCGCATCGCACCGCGCACCGCATCCATCGCGGGCGTATCGAGGGTTGGTTCGGCGTAGGCGGGTGCGAATCCGGCCGCGAGCAGCAGCCGATTGCGTTCCCGCAACGGAATCTCCAACTGCTCGCACAGGTGCACGAGCATGGTGCGGCTCGGATTCGCACGACCCGTTTCGATGAAGCTCAGGTGCCGCGCGGAGGTTTCGGCGCGCCCGGCCAATTCCAGCTGGCTGAGCCTGCGCTCGAGCCGCCAGTGGCGCAACAGGTCACCGGCTGTCTGCGTACTCACCCTGCCGATCCTACGAAGCCAACGGCCCCGACACGATTACCCGTCAGGTAATGCACGTGCGGCGAATCAGAACCGCCAGCGGGTCGCGCCGCCAGGTTCCACGGTGGACAGCGCCGTGGCGGTGAGCGCGGTCAGGCGGTACACGTGCCAAGGCGGCGGGCCCGCGGAGGGCGCGCTGTATTCCGCGGTGAGCGCCTCGCCGGTGTCGTCGACGCGACAGGGCCAGCCGCCGTCGGCCCAGCGCCGGGCGATATCGGCGACGGCGGCGGGATCGGCGATCCTGGTCGCGGTACCGTCCACGACCAGATCGAATTCGTGGGTGGCCACGCTCATCGAGCAGCGGGGATCGCGAGCCAGGTTGCGGCCCTTGCGGCTTCGGGCGCCGGTGGTGAACCAGAAGGCGCCGTCCACCCAGAGCGCGCCGAGTGCGGTGACGTGCGGGCTGCCGTCGGGATTGATCGTGGTCAGCCAGCAGGTGTGCCGATCGGGGCCACCGCCGCCGGGGGCTTGTTCGATGCTCGCGTCGAGTCGTTCGCGGATGCTGTCCCAGTCGATCGGCGGCAGCTCGTAGCGGTCGGCGAGGTTGATTGTGTCCATATCGGTAGGACGATCCGCGTCCGGGGAACTCATCGGCATCAGCAGATCTCATCGCCGACGAAGGCCTGGGCCGACTGGCCCGCGGTGAGCTCGGCGCCGATCGCTTCGGTGAATTCGGTGAGGTCGCCGGGACTGCGCGAGGTGATCAGCGGCCATCCGTTCTCGTCCGAACGCACCACCGCCCGATCGATCCAGCGCCCTTCGGCATTGACGACATCGGTACGCAGCGAGTGGTAGGACGTCAGGGTCTTGCCCGCGACGACGTCGGCCTCCACGAGCAGCCATGGGCCGTGGCAGATCGCCGCAACGGGCTTGCCCGCCTGCACGAACTGTTGTGCCACTTCCACGGCGCGATCGCAGACGCGCAATTTGTCCACGTTGACAGTTCCGCCCGGCACGACGAGCAGGTCGAAATCCTCGACCTCGAGATCGTTGAGCGCCGCATCCGGCTGCACGATCTCGTCCTTGTCGACATCGTGTCGAAAAGTCTGGACCTCGCTACGTTCGGGGGTCGCGTGCACGGCGACGGCGCCGTGTCCGCGTAACCAGTCCAGCGGCATCAGCAGCTCGTCGTGTTCGACGCCGGTATTCGCGGTGATGACCAATGCGCGCACACCGCGCAATTCCTCGGACATACCGGACCCCTTTCTCGCCGATCCTTCACTACGGTCGGCCTACCCCGGCGGGGGGCACTCAAACGATTCCGGCACCCGTCCGGATCAGCGATTTGCGCAGTAAACTCCAGTAATGGCCGCGGCCCTGCCCACTGTCGGCGTGGAAGAGGAATTCCTCCTGGCGGATCCGATCACGGGTGCGCCGAGTCCGCGGAATGTCGAAGTCGCGTCGGCGGCCGCCGACGTCGGCATCGATCTGCAGCTGGAGTTGACGCGCTGTCAGGTCGAGATCAATACCGGGGTGCACACACGGACTGCCGAAATACTCGATGACCTGCGCCGACTGCGCCGCAGCGTGGCGAGTTGCGCGGAGAAGAACGGCGCCAGGCTGCTCGCGGTGGCGGTGCCGCCCACGGTGCCGGACGCGTATCCGGTCACCGATACCCCGCGCTATCGACTCATCGAACACCATTTCGGGTTGCTCGCCCACGAGCAGGGTTTGTGCGGCTGCCATGTCCATGTCGGGGTGCCCTCACGTGATATCGCGGTGCTGGTCGGGAATTATTTGCGGCCCTGGTTACCGGTGTTGTTGTCGCTGACGGCCAATTCCGCGGTCTACCGTGCCACCGATACCGGATACGCCAGCTGGCGCAGCATTATGTGGCGGCGGTGGCCGAGTGCCGGTCCCCCACCGTTCTTCGATTCGGTCGCGGATTACGACGATATGGTGCGGATGATGTTCGCCAGCGGAAGCATTCTCGATACGGCGATGGTGTATTGGGATGTGCGGCCCTCGGCCACGTACCCGACCGTCGAGGTGCGCGTGAGTGATGTACCGGCGACGGTGGAGGAAACGGCTTTGCTGGCCACGCTGATTCGCGCCGCGGTCGTGATGGCGCAGACGGCGATCCACGACGGGCTGCCACCGCCACCGGTGCCCGCGGAGGTTTTGCGAGCCGCGTATTGGAAGGCCGCCCGATCCGGCCTGGACGGAGACGGGCTCGACACGATCAGCGGCCGCGCCCTCCCGGCCCACACCCTGCTGGCCGAGCTCGTGGACTACCTCACCCCTGCGCTCGAGCAGTCGGGTGACCAGCAGTTCGTCGCCGATACCGTCAAAACAGTTCTTGCCCGTGGGAACGGCGCCCGGCGACAACGTACCGCTATGCGCGCGCACGACGATGTCAGCGACGTCATCGATGTGGTCGCCGCCGCCACCCTCGAAGGGTGCTACTGAGACAGGCCGAATACCGGACGCACACCGCCGTCCCGGACGACCTGTATCGCCACGATCGCCAGCAGCGTCGCACCGGTCACAATGTGCTCGATCGCGTCGGTGACATGGCTCGGAAAGCTGAAGATCAGCACGTGGTGCGAGAACAGCGCCCACACCCCGACCGCGAATCCCCCGCCCACTGCGGCGAGCACGCAGTACCAGGCCGACCACGACTTGCGGGTCGCCGCGATCAGCGCGGGGCCGAACAGCAGGAGCCCGGCGACGGCGTGCCAGCCGTTGTAATCCATGCCGAGCACAGGTGTCGCCGGTGCGTGTTCGCCGAGTTCGAAACTGGGCTCGGCGATCCACCCCGCGATCGCCCACACGATGTGGACCACACCGATCACGAAGACAGCCCACTGCAGAAAACTCCACCGCGTCCAGTCGATTCGCCGCTCGACCACCGATTGTTCGCTCATCGCGCCCTCCCTGACCGTATCTACTACACAGCGTAGTTAAGATGGGGGGCATCGGAAAGTGCTTCGATGGAGGTGTGCCCCTACTCGTCGGCACGTCGGGTTGGCAGTACCGAGACTGGCGCGACGTGCTGTATCCGGCGAACGTTCCGCAGCGTGCGTGGCTGGAAACCTACGCCGCGGGCTTCGCGACGGTCGAGAGCAACAATGCCTTCTATCGACTGCCCAGCGGCGAGACCTTCGCCGCATGGCGGGAGCGGACACCGCCGGACTTCTGTTTCGCGGTCAAGGCAAGCCGCTTCCTCACCCACATCAAGCGGCTGCGCGAACCCGAGGAGCCGGTCGGGCGCTTGATGGAGCACGCCCGCGCGCTGGGCGACAAGCTCGGACCGGTGCTGTTGCAGCTTCCACCGACGCTGCGAGTCGATCCGGCACTGCTCGACACCTGCCTACGCTGTTTTCCGCCCGACGTCCGGATCGCGATCGAACCCAGGCACGAGTCCTGGTGGATTCCGGAAGTTCGCGCCGTGCTGACGGAATACGGCGCGACGCTGTGCTGGGCCGACGTCCAGTCCCGTCCTGTCGCGCCGCTGTGGCGCACGGCGGACTGGGGTTATCTGCGACTGCATTCCGGACGTGCGGCACCCGCACCGCGCTACGGACGCACGGCACTCACCAGTTGGTCGCGACGGCTGGCCGACACGTGGTCGGATCGCGAGCAGGTGTACGTCTACTTCAACAATGACCCCGGCGGTGCGGCGGTTCGCGACGCGGTCGTCTTCGCGCGCGCCGCCGCCACGGCCGGAGCCACCGTCAGCCGAACACCCGCAACAGGTTTCAGCTCCCCACGACAGCATTCATGATGGTGCCCGCACTGGTCGCGATGACACCACCGACCATCGCGCCAGCGAGCATCTTCGGCGAGTCCAGCGTGCCGCCGCTCCACTTCTCCCAGGCGAACCGGCCGCCCGCGTAGGTGATTCCGGAGACACCCGACAGCAGGACGAACCAGGTCAGATAGCGAACCATCTGCAGGATCTTCTCCGAATTGGGCGGGGCCTCGGGCGTCGGATTCCCGAGTTGAGCAAGGACGGTCTCGTGCAAGGCGATCAGCATCATGGGCGCGTACTCATTCCAGGTAGAGGCGGACGATGAGCGGCAGATAACCGAGCGATAACCACATCGATACCCGGACAGTATGGGCGGTGACCGCGATTTTCGGGCCGTCTCCACGGAACCTGTCTGGAATGTCCGAAGGCAAGGCCCGGCGCGCCGATGCACGGGTGTAGCATTTCGCCCGAATAACCCCACCGCGGGAGCTCGGGCACGGCCGGGCTGAGAGGGCGGACCCCACGTTTCGCCGACCGCATGAACCTGTCCGGGTAATGCCGGCGTAGGGAGAGCGGTACCGGGATGTCTGCACCCACCGTTGATCGATCCGAGCGGCGCGAAGCACCGCTGACCCTGGACCAGCCTGCACCGAAGGTCCTTTCGTTCTGGGACCAGAGCGCGTTCTGGGCGAACCTCGGGGTCAGCCTGTTCGCATTCTCCGGCGCGTACACGGTGCTCGCGCCGAATTCCGATGGCGGCGCGCAGATCTCCATCGCCGCGGGCATTCTCGCGATGATCATCGGCACGGTGGTCGGCGGGCTCATGCTCGGCTTGGCCGCGGTGCCCGGAGCCAAGACCGGTAAGCCCGCGATGATGTTGCTGCGCGGACTGTTCGGCGCGAAGCTCAGCTACCTGCCGACGGTGCTCAATATCGCACAGCTGATCGGTTGGGGCACCTTCGAATTGATCGTCATCGGCGATGCGGCCGAAGAGTTGTTCGACGGTGGCCCGCACTGGGTTTACGTGGTCGCCGCGGGGGTGCTGACGACGGTGCTGACGATCTGGCCGCTGGGTTCGGTGCGGATGCTGCGGCGGTTCGTGACCGTCGGCGTGGTAATCGCGTTGGTCTGGTTCTACATCCAGTTCGTCCGCGCAGGTCTGCCGGATCTGACCACCAACCCGGGCACCGAAGGCGGCGGACCGTTCGGCGTGGATTGGAATCTCTTCTGGGTCGCTACCGATGCGGCGCTCGCGGTTTCGATCTCGTGGGTGCCGGTGGCGGCCGACTACACCCGGCACTCCCGCAGCACCGGCGCGGCATTCGGCGCGGCCAGTGGCGCGTATGCGTTCACCCAGATCATCGCGTATGTGCTCGGACTGTTCGCGCTGGCGCTCGCATCCGGCGACGGCGGGGTGTATTCGCCGTTCCTGACGGTCCCCCTCGGAGCGGTGTTCTTCTTCATCTTCGTATTCCGTGAGGCCGACCAGTCGTTCGCGAATGTGTACTCGACGGCCGTCTCGATCCAGAATCTCGCGCCGCGAGTCGACCGCCGGGTGCTCTCGATCGGTCTCGGCATCCTCATCACGCTGCTCGCGCTGCGGCTGAACATGGCGAACTACTTCGGCTTCCTCGGCCTGATCGGATCGGTCTTCGTGCCGCTGCTCGGCGTGCTCGTCGCGGACTTCTTCCTGCGGGCGCGCGACCAGTGGGACACCTCGGCGAACGCGCCGTCACGGTGGGGCATGGTTTTCGCTTGGCTGGTGGGACTTTCGGTCTACCAGCTGATCAACCCGGGCGACGCCGGAGTGTGGACCGACTTCTGGGTCGACGTACAGGAGAAGCTGCACTTCACCAAGCAGGCGTGGATGAGCGCGTCACTGCTGTCGTTCCTGGCCGCCGTGGCAGTCGCCTGGGGCGTGGGGCGGATTTCGTTGCTGCGCAAGTCAGGTTAGAGCGGCAAGGGCCGCCGGTCGCTTACTCGCGCCCTGCCGGGTCTGCGGACCGGCCGACGGCCGCGGCGCATTCACGCCGAACCCAGGACGGCGGCGCTGTCAAATATTTCAGTTGAGCACCCCGCATAAGCCACAGAGCCTCTTGCCGAATGCGCCGCGGGGCGGTTGTTCCGTCACATCAGCGTCACACTCGGGGGATCAAATCACTTCCGGCTGAGGATGTTTGCACGGCAGCGGTCGAAATAGAGGCATGGCCTGTGTCACGGCCAAAATCCGCGACAATTCGGCAACAGGCTCCACAGTCTCTGCCAGGTACTCACTCGATGTGAGAGGACCTCACTGGATTGCATGACGTGATCGACCGACTCGCGAGTACCGACCGATTAGTGCAGCGCATGGCCAGAGTCGGTAGATGTTTCGCGAGCAATTCGCCGAGATAGGTGAAGGTACTTCTGGTCTCGGATGGCAGTGGTTGCGGAGATCGCGATCCCTTTGTGGCTCAAAACTTTCTGATCGCGCAATCTTGCGGTCCACGCAAGTTTGCG
This sequence comes from Nocardia pseudovaccinii NBRC 100343, assembly GCF_001613225.1. GTDB lineage: Bacteria > Actinomycetota > Actinomycetes > Mycobacteriales > Mycobacteriaceae > Nocardia > Nocardia pseudovaccinii. The sequence continues at coordinate 3,536 of NZ_BDBY01000208.1, read as the reverse complement.
TATCGTGAAGGGCGTGGCATTCGTACTCGGGTTGCGGGAACGCAAGAAGCTCGCGACTCGGGAGGCGCTCGGATTCGCGGCGCTGCGACTGGCGGTCGAGCATGGGCTCGACACCGTGCTGGTCGAGGACATCGCTGCGGCGGCGGGCGTTTCGCCACGCACGTTCAACAACTACTTCGCCAGTAAGTACGAGGCCGTGTGCTCGGTCGCGGTCGACCGGGCCCGGCGGATCGCGGACGGACTGCACGATCGTCCGGCGGCCGAAGCGCTGTGGCCCGCGGTAATCCACGCGGTACTCGCCGAATTCCGCGATGACGAACTGCCCGATCCGGCATGGACCCGCGGCATCCGGCTGATCACCACCGAACCCGCGCTGCAAGGCGAATATCTCAAGGCGCAGGCCGTCATCCAGGAGGCCATCGCGACGGCCATCGCCGCACGCACCGGCCGCGACCTGCACACCGATATGTTCCCGCGAATCATGGCGGGCGCGATCTCGACGGCACTGCGGGTCGCCATCGACCGCTGGGTCGATGCCGACCCGCCGATCGCGGCACTGCCCGTCATCCGGGAAGCGTTGCGGCAACTGTCCTATCTACCAGGAGCATTTCCCATGGACGTCCCCACCAACCACACCCTCGCCGTGCCCGGCGCGACGCTGTACTACGAGATCCGCGGCACCGGACCGCTGCTGCTGCTCATCCCTGGCGGCAATGGCGACGCGGGCAGTTTCGACCAGATCGCCGAGCGACTGGCGGATCGCTATACGGTGGTTTCCTACGATCGGCGCGGCTTCTCCCGCAGCCCAGGGCAGGACCACAACGTCCAACTCGACGGCGCCGACGCCGCCGCGCTGCTCACTCACCTCGGCGACCAACCTGCCGCCGTGCTCGGCAGCAGCTCCGGCGCCATCGTCGCGCTCGAATTGCTCACGACGCGACCGGAACTCGTGCACACGCTCATCGCACACGAACCGCCGCTGGCTACCGTACTGCCCGATGCCGACAAATGGCTCACCTTTCTGGACGACGTCTACCGGACCAGCAAGTCCGAGGGCTTCGTCGCCGCCATTTCCCAATTCGCCGAGGGAATCGGGCTGCGCCAGCAACAGCCCGGTGCCCAAGAGCCCACGCCCGAAGCCGCCGCGATCAGTGCGCGCGTCCAGCAAAACATGCTGTTCTGGATGGAGCACGAGATGCGTCAGTACGTCCGATACACACCGGATTTCGACGCCCTGCAACACGTCGCCGAGAAGCTCGTCCTCGTCGTCGGACACGATTCGAAGGACACCTTCCCGGCGCTGCCCAATACGGTGCTCGGCCAGCGGCTCGGACTCGATATCGTGGAATTCGCGGGCGACCACGTCGGATACCGAAGCGCCACCGACGAATTCGCTACTCAGCTGGATACGTTGCTCGCCAAGCGGGCGTAGGCAGTCCGATTGGGCATGCTGAGGCCGGATACCTGAGCTGAGCCTTCCGCAAGGCAAAATTACTGGCCGCGCCGCCGACTGCTGGTCGCGGATCCCGGACCTGACCACCAGCGCGAACGGGTTCAGAACTGCGGGGGCGCAGGGCATTCCCGTCGGCGCGCTCGTGGACGGTGATACCTGGCCGTCCTCGGTCCGCGCGTGGACGGACAGGGCCGGGGACCACGCTGTGCAGCGTACGCGCTGGCCGAGCCACAGGGCATGCCGAATCGGACTGACCTGCAGGGCGTCCAGGACTGAGCCGACCTGCCGCGGCGTCCGAGGCGGAACGGTGCTGAGGTGCGTGGAAGACTCGCCCGACCTACGGCGCGACAGGGACTGGACCAGGCATGCGAAGCCGGGCCGCATACGCGGATGACCGAGATTGCTGGCAACTATTGTCTACTTCATGGGTCCCGATATACCTCCGCAGGTCGCGGTGTGCGGACCGCGTGATTGCACAACCATCGAGGCCGAATGGGCCGCGGAGGTGGGACGACTGCTCGCGGCTGCCGGTGCCACTGTTCTGTGCGGCGGCGGTAGCGGCGTTATGGCGGCGGTCGCCGAGGGGGCCTCCGGCGTGGGCGGTCTCGTCATCGGCGTTCGCCCCGATACCGACCGGTCTGCTGCGTGTCGCGGTCTGTCTGCCGTCTTGTACACCGGTATGGGCGAGGCCCGAAACGCGATCCTCATTCACTCCGCTGACGCCGTCATCGTGATCGGTGGTTCCTGGGGCACCCTTTCCGAACTCGCTTTCGCCCGCCACCGCGGCACCATCCCCGTCATCTCGCTCGGCGGTTGGCAAGTCCAAGACGCCACCGGAAATCCCATCCCCGCAACCCAACTCGCCACCGATCCCACCGACGCCGTCCACCGCGCTCTCAGCTAAGCCGGAAACCTTCAGCGCGTCGGCACACCAGCGCCACTCGACAGCCCCGGCGACATGGGGACCATTCGCCGGAAGGTCTGGCGCGGGCCGCCTCCGGGCCCGGGGCCGCGATTTCGGCCGGGATGAAGCCGAGGCTCTCGTAGAACGCGCGGGCGGGGGTGGCGGCGGGATGACCGACGCCGCAGGTGACTACCTCGATGGTGGCCGGGGCTCGGACGAATCTGCGCTGTGCCTCCGCTATCAATGCACGGCCGACACCGCGGCCGCGTGCGTGTTCGGAGACGACCAGCCAGCGAATGTGGTAGATCGGGGCTGTGTCCGGCTGGCGCGTACCTGTCTCGGCACGCTTGCGGCACACTGAAAACCTCTGTTGACCTGCGCCTGGGGCATTGTGGCCGGTCATGGACCGGATAGGGATCAGGTCCACCGGCACGGACAGTGGTGCGACGAGCTGCACAGCATGCGAAACGCCTTGTGGCAGAGCAGGTCTGCAAACACTCGGCCACAAGAAGGGCCCCTCTGCGCGTCAAGCCGGTAAGTGCGCGGCAGGTCACATCCAAGACATGATCGGCAGGTTCGGCGGATCGTTGATGATCGGCGCTCGTCGCGCGCCAACCGGTCGGCGGCTGAATACTCGTGCGATGTGCTGCCGTTGTCGCTACCAGCGGAAAACGCGACTAAGCGGCTTTTGGCGCCGCTCGGCCTGCCCGAGCCGTCACCGTCGGCGGATGCCATTTGGACGACGATCCCACCGAGACGTCCCTCCTGCATGGTCGCTGGGTGTGCGTCGATAAAACACACCCCCGGTTCGGCTGACCTCGACGCATTCTTCCTGTTGGGAGCAAGAGTTGTCCGAGTGCTCGAGCGTGTCGGTGTAGTAGGCGATCATTCCACCGCTGAAACTGGCGTTGAAACCGGTCACTCGGCGCCCGGCGCGGTCGGTAGTGCGGTCCCGGCAGTGATCGCAGACCGCCCGGGGGTAGCGTTCCTGGTAGATCGCGGGCCGCTCGCAATGCGGGCACGGCAACGGACCGCAAGGTTCATGAAGTCAGCTGAGTGCTGTGATGGCGGTCCAGTCGTTGGCGAACGATCCTGGTGGTATCGCTTTGATGTCGAACAGATCGTTGTTGTCATTGATACCGCCGATAGCGCCCCGGGCTTTGCTGGCGCTGTAGTAGA